>CAZAHZ010000177.1:0-7272 GCA_964485055.1 uncultured Candidatus Cloacimonadota bacterium | reverse complement strand
AGTGGAGAATTGAAATGCAGAATAAAGCAGTAAACTATTTTAGGACTGGACACGGGTAAATGATTTACGGTAAACTGCCAAAGAAATTGAAGAAATTTAAGAAAGCTGTTTTTTTTAAAAGTAAAATATAGGGGTATGTATTTTCAAAAAGGGGCAAAAATGTGACTTTTTGCTGTAACTGACATAACAGCTTATAGTTATGAGGTCACATTATGGTCACATTTGGTCACATTTATTGCTGGTGACTGAGCTGCTTTGCAGCCGTTAATGGTGAATTGAGAAATCGAAGAGGAGAAGAGGGGACAAAGTGACTTAGCGACTTAGGGAGGGAGCGAGGGAATGAGGGATTGAGGGATAGAGTGATGGAGGGAATGAAGAGGAGAAGATGAGAAAATGTGAGGGTGTGATTTAATGTAATGTAATGTAATCCAGAGCTGGAAGCTCTGGTTACGCAGAATTCAAATCAGGGAGGGGGAGAGCAAATTGAAAATGGAAAATTGAAAATTAGAATGTAATATAATTAAATAGTGAATGGAGGAGTGAGGGAGTGAGGGGGCGAAGAGGAGACGGGGAGACTTCAAGACTGCTGGACTTTTAGACTGATAGACAATTAGAAATATGATTATTGGAGTAGGAGACTGGGTATGAAACATTATGGCTAACGCAACCTCTAATAGTAGAACTTTTTCAAACAGCACAGCAAAATATCAGTCAGCATATTTTGAACATCTACGCAGAAGGAGAATTAGAGCCAAAAGCAACTCACAAGAAATTCTTGTCAGTTCGTCAGGAAGGCATGCGACAGGTAAAGCGTAATCTGAATAAAGGGCTTTGGAGAATTTTTTTGAATCTTAAATCATATCAACAAAAAACAGTTAATCTAAAGGAACTAAAGAAATCCATATTAGAGGGGGCATTTAAAGGAGAGTTGACAAAATAGTGTAGAAAAATATAATGCAGAAAAAGTCAAGATGGAGTAATAAAAATTGGAAAAGACAGCGATCAATGCAGGCAGATTAGAGTGGTGTTTAGATAGTTTTGGCCTAACACTGGAAGAGTTAGCAGTGGGAGTTAAAATATTCCTGAATACGCTTATGTCTGCAAGTGAAGGGGAAGCAGCTTTGACAATAGGTCAATTGAAAAAGCTTAGCGATTATTTTCATAAAAGTATGCTGTTTTTTATTAATCCTGCTCCGATAGAGGAAGATAAAATATTATCTGCTCAATTCAGGACTATCAATAACCGGCGTCCAATACATGACAGGAAGCTAAGAGCTTTAATTGAGCGGGTTGAGAAGCAAAGAGCGGTTTATCTGGGGTTAAAAGATGACTTAGAGCTGCCATATAAAGCGAACTGGTATCCTGATGATTTGGATTTGAGTGATAGAAACAAGAAAGTGGTTGCTGAGAAGATCAGGAACTGGTTAATGATACCAGATGTAAGGGACTTTGTCACCTTAAGGCAAATAGTAGAATCCAAAGAGATAATGGTAATAGTATCTAATGGCTATAATGGTGACTGGCAGATAAAAAAAGATGAATCTGTAAGGGGATTTTCTTTATACTACGACAGTTTTCCGGTGATAGTGATAAAAAAACAAATTGAAGGTGCGCAGGCGTTTACTCTTTTTCATGAATTGATCCATCTTCTATTACACAAAGACAGTGTACTTGATTATGAAGAAGATTATGAGAGTGAGAGCAGAAGAGAGAAAGAGGCAAATTTGCTTGCCGGATATATTTTATTGCCAGACAGATTAGTGGATGAGATCAATATAAGAGAATTAGCAAGAGTCAGGGATAATGATATAGATAGACAACTGAAACCTTATGCTGATAGATGGTGCGTGAGTGTGGAGGCAATTTTAGTTAGACTTATTCAGGAAAGAAAGATCAATTTTGCTTTTTATGAAGCTTATAGAGATTACAAAGCAGATTTAAGGATGCAGCCAAGGGATAAAGATGAAAATAGAAGTATCCCCAGGAATTATAGACATAGGGAACCATTGAAGATATTTGGAGAATCTTATGTGACAACAGTATTGGAAGCATATCATAATCAGCATATCTCTTTGGCAAAAGTTAGCAGTTATCTGAATAATATCAAGATCAATGATATACACAAACTGGAGAAACATGTTATACAACTTTGATGCCCCGTCACTGATTTATTTTTATGATAATTATCCGATGGAAAATCCTCATTTGAGTATGCTTTGTGACTGGTTCAAAGGTAAGATAGAAGAGAAAGAATTTGTGATAACCAGAAGGGCATATGATGAAACTGCCAGAATGGTATCACCGGAATTTATGGACTGGATTAATGGAATTGAAACTATAAAAGATACCATTGAAGATCTAACAGAAGCTCAAAAGATAAAAAATCTTTTAGAAATAGAAGAGGATAATTTTCATCCAAAAGGAGTGGGTGAAAATGACATTTTTATAATTTCAATAAGTAAAAGGATCAATGCAATTTTAGTCAGCAATGAAGATCAATATACAAGACCAGAGATAAAGAAGAAATACAAAATACCCAATGTATGCAGAATGCCTGAATTAGATGTTGAATGTATAAGTTTTACTGAATTATTGAGAAGGAATCCTTAGAAGTTTATTTAGAGGGAGATCATGAACGAAGCACAGACAGAATTTGAATATATTGATCCTGCTTTAAGGGAACCAGATTTTGGAAATAATTGAAGCAGAATCTGCAGATAAATATTATACTGAGGGAGTTGGTCAGGCAAAGGCAATATACATGAAAATTTTAACAAAGTCAGAAGAATTAAAGAAATCGATATTAGAGAAGGCATCTAAAGGAGAGTTATGATTACAAAGGTATCCATACGTTTTTTTAATGACCGTGAAGTGCGTGCCTTATGGGATGAAAAAAACGCGAAATGGTGGTTTTCGGTATTGGATATAGTAGCAGTTCTTACCGACCAGGACAACTACACCAAAGCCCGTAACTATTGGAAATACCTTAAAGCTAAGTTAAAGAAAGAGAACAGTCAGTTGGTTAGTTCTACTACCCAACTGAAATTAACTGCTGCAGACGGCAAACAATATAAATCGGATATGCTCGATTACAACGGCATTATTGCCTTAGGTAAAACATTTCCCGGCACAAAAGCCAACCGCTTTATTGAATGGTTTACCTTTAGCGATGAAAGCATTGATGGAAAAAGCAAATCAAAAGCTTATGCCCTCTTTGAAAGTTCTTTTATTAACAGCATAGAAGTAGGCACCATCAAAGGATTGCAGCAAATACACGCTTATTTGTTTGGTGGATTATACGATTTTGCAGGACAAATAAGGCAAAAAAACATTTCAAAAGGAGGATTTCAATTTGCGGCTTCACTCTTTCTGGGTGACACGCTAAATAAAATAGAAGCAATACCGGAAACTACTTTTGACGAAATAATTGAGAAATATGTAGAAATGAACATTGCTCATCCATTTATGGAGGGTAACGGCAGAAGCACCCGAATATGGCTTGATTTGATATTGAAAAAACGTCTAAAAAAATGCGTTGATTGGAGTAAAATAAACAAAACCGATTATATGAATGCAATGGTAAAAAGCCCGGAAAACAGCAGCTTCATAAAAAAACTGATAAAAGAAGCTTTGACAAACAAAATAAACAGCAGGGAAATGTTTATGAAAGGTATTGATTATTCATATTATTACGAGGAAGAATAGTATTGATGAATGAAGCTCAGACAGAATTTGAGTATATTGATCCAGCGTTGAAGAGTGCAGGTTTGGGGGATTATTTCAGTACCTCCAAACCCAGAGTACGCGTATTTATAGTTCATATAGAATTCTGTAATCCTGGTGGATTACCCAAAGAACTCAAGGTATTAAGAGAATCAGACATATCGCAACCCCGCAATCCATTGATAGCCAAAATATTTAGAGTGATCAAACTTGCAGAAACTGCTGGATATGGCTTTGACAAGATATTTAAAGGATGGCGTACATATGTGGATGATGAACCAATTTTTATTAATGGATTAGATTATTTAGATCTAAAGATGACTACCCAGAAAACTACCCAGAAATAAAGAGACATTTTAGCTTATCTACTTCAACATCCTAAAGCAGGTAGGAAAGAATTAGCTGCTGCTATTGATGATATCTCAGAAGATGGAGTTAAGTATAATTTAAAAGTACTTCAAGAAAGAAAACTGATAAACCGTGTAGGATCGGATAAAGGTGGTCATTGGGAAGTGGTTAATGGTTAATAGTGATTAGTGACTCGGAACTCGGAACTTGGAATTGGGAATTGAGGGATAGACTGAGGGACGAAGAGACGAAGGGGAGAGGGGACAAAGCGACTTAGCGACTTAGGGAGGGAGCGAGGGAATGAGGGATTGAGGGACTTCATCAATGGATAATGGATAATGGAGGATGGAAGAGGGAATGAGGGAATAAGGGGGCGACAAAGCGACAAAGCGACTTAGCGACCCGTCTCCGCAAGCTCCGCCGTGGCAAGCTGCTGGACGGGGAGAGGATGTGAAGATGAGAAAGTTAGAAAGTGAGAAGGTGCGAAAGTTTGAAGGTTTGAGGGATTGAGGGAATGACTGAAAGACGAAATTGTGAAATTGTGAAAATGAAAAAAGAAGAAATAAGGTGCTGTGGAATTAATCACAGCACCTTGTTTCTTTTTTATTTATTGAGGAATTTATCAATGCCCTGGGCGGCTTTGTGTCCATCGGCGATGGCGGAGATGGCGTCGGCTTTAGAATTTGCTATGTCGCCTCCGGCGAAGATTTTGGGGGTTGAGGTTTGACCGTAGGCGTTGGTGATCACTTTGCCTTTTTTGAATTTTATCCGGGTTTCGAATTCTTCGGGCAGGAAGGAGTAATCGGCACCTTGTCCTATGGCGGAGATTATGGAATCTACTTCGATGGAGTCTATATCGCCTTCTATGGGGATGGGGGAGGGGCGTGAAGCTCCGGGTTTTTCGACCATCTGGGCATTATTCCAGTAGAATTTGAGTTTTCCGTTTTCTGACTTTTCGATTTTTATAGGGATTGCCTGGGTGATGAAGTGGACGTGTTCGGCGTGGGCTTCTTCGATCTCTTCTGCATCAGCAGGCATATCTTCTTCACGCCGGCGGTAGATGATAGTGGCTTCAGCACCTAATCGGAGAGCAGTACGGGCAGCGTCCATGGCTACATTGCCACCTCCGATAACGGCAACGGATTTGCCGATTTCTGGTTTGATGCCTTTGGTGACGTCATCGAGAATTTGTAAACCGGAGAAAATGCCGGGCAGGTCTTCGCCTGCGATAGCAATTTTATAGGGATCATTTAGTCCGGTGGAAAAGAATATGGCATCGTAATTATTATAGAGTTCAGAGAAGAGAGTATCTTTGCCGATGCGGTTGTTTAGCTTTATTTCTACACCGAGGTTTTTAATATAGTTAATGTCCTGATCAAGCTGGTCGTAGGGCATGCGGTATTCGGGGACGCCGTAGCGGATCATTCCGCCCGGCTGGTCACTGGCTTCATAGATAGTGACGGCATACCCGGAAGTGGTCAGGTAATAGGCAGCACTTAATCCACCGGGACCTGAACCGATGATGGCAACCTTTTTGCCATTAGGTTTGAATTCGTCTTTAAGGATAATTTTGAATTCCGAGTCTTCTATCTGGTCAACAATAAAGCGCTTAAGCCAGCGAATAGCGAGAGGAGAGCCTTTGACACCGATGGAGCAGACTCCTTCGCAAAGATGCGTGCAGATGCGTCCGCAGGTAGCCGGCATGGGATTAGTGTCATATAAGAGCCTGAGAGCTTCTTGCAGGTTGTCTTCACGGATGGCACGGATATAATTCGGAATATCCATGTGGGCAGGACAGGATGCGATACAAAGTCCGCATTCCACGCAGCGTTGAGCTTCTTTGACGGCTTCCTCACGGGAATAGCCTTTAACCATTTCCAGGAAAGACTTTTTGCTTTCTTCCGGAGGCAGCATGGGCATATCAATTCTATCCAGATTGAGAAGAGTATAATTATCATGCTGAGAATAGCCTTCGGGAATATCTTTCCAGGGCTTGGAAGCAGCACCGGGCACAAAGCGGAAAACTTCCGGATCGGTATCTATCCAGATGTATTCATTGGACATTTTCAATGAGCCCGTGGTGCAGATATCCACGCAAAGGGCACACCAGCAGCAGCGACCATAATCAATCTGCGGTCGAAGCCCGCTATCTGAGAGAGTGGTTACGATGCCTTCTACGGGAACCATGTCAATGGCAGCATTCTGGCAGATAGCTTCACAGGAGCCGCAGCCGATACATTTTTCCATATCATTTTGATGGAAACCGCGGTAGCGGGGCGCTCCCGGGCGGTCTTGCAGAGGTTTTTGCGTAGTGAAAGGTTTTTCAAAAGCACGTTTCCAGACATAGAAGGGGGAGAGAAAATCTTTTAATTTCATCTATTTTACCTCTCAATCTCAGGCGGATAAGTATGCAAAGATACCATCAAACCTGCCATATCGGCTATATTAACATTAACTGCCAGATGCTCAAGCAAGACCATGGCGTGAGTGTAACTGGGACCACGGACATAAACGCGACGAGGGTAACCGGAGCCATCAGAAACCAGGTAAAAACCATATTCACCGCGGGTGGATTCTGCTTTCACATAAGTTTCGCCAACAGGTATTTTCCAATTGAGCACATTAGGCAGATTATAGTGATAATCATTACCGGATGGCATATTTGCCATGATCTGACGGATAAGGTCTATAGATTGCCACATTTCCAGCCAGCGCAGGTATGTACGGTTGTAGGCATCGGAGAAATCTCGGGTGATGGTTTTAAAATCAAGCTGATCATAGATCAGGTAAGGCTGATCCTTACGCAGATCACGAGCCAGTCCCGTAGCCCGGGCATTGGGACCTACAACTCCGAATTTATCAACCATTTCCGGCGTGATTATGCCCAGATTCTGGGCTCGCATCTTGAAGATGACGTTATTGAAGAGAACAATCTTCTTCTAAATGAATCTGTGCTAACGGGGGAAGCACGAGAAGTAAAAAAAATGCCTGTGAAAAATAATAAAGTAAATGATGAAAATATGCTTTTTATGGGGTCTTTTGTTGTAAATGGTAGATGTATCGCAAAAGTTATACATACTGGAATGGGTACTAAATTCGGAAAAATAGCGGGAATGATTTCTTCTGCTGAAAAAGAATTGCCTCTTCAAAAGAAAGTGAATAGAATTGCGAAGTACATGGCAACACTCGCGATTATTTTTG
>CAZAHZ010000176.1:0-7380 GCA_964485055.1 uncultured Candidatus Cloacimonadota bacterium | reverse complement strand
GAAGCAGGTCACCAAAGGTGGCAATAGTAACAGATTTGAGATTTATCAGGGAATCAATCACAGAGGGAGGTGTAACACAGACCGGGCAGCCTGGACCGGAGATAAGATGAATATTATCAGGAAGTAATTTACGTAACGCCCATTTACCTATCGCCATAGTGTGAGAGCCGCAGACTTCCATGATCCGGATATTTTTCTTATAGTCGTTGATCTGAGAGAGAATATTCCGGACAAGAACCGGATCACGGAAAGGATTATTTTGCATAAACAGCCTGGAGAAGGTCTATTGTCTGGACAGCATCTTCTTCGGAAATAATATTGATGCCGAAGCCGGTATGGATGAGCACCCAGTCTCCTATTAAAGCCTGGGGGATAAAAGTGAGCGATATTTCCTGCGAAATTCCGCCCAGATCTACAATACCTTTGTCATCATTGATCTCAGTAATTTTACCTGGTATGGCAAGACACATATATAAACCCCTATATATTTTGATGATTAGCGATCATGATCTGACCGACTGCTATCGAACCATCATTGGGTGGAATGCAGCCTGCTGTTAAAACTGTAAAGTTATTTTTTTGCAGAAGAGAAAGCAGATTAGAAAGAATCACTGCATTCTGCATAACCCCGCCTGCGAGTACCACTATATTAATCCCAGTTTCCTTATGAATAATTTTCACAGAAGCGAGTGTGATATCTATAATTGTGCGATGGAAACGGGCAGCGATGATCTTGTGGTCTATCTTATTATGAATATCAGCGATAATTTCTTTTAGAATAGGTGAAATCATAATAATATCTTTTTCAATATAATAATTATAGGGATCACAGTGCATAGGATCAATACCTGAGCAGAGAAATTCCAGAGCCATGGCAGCCTGAGCATCAAAAGAGACAGAGGGGAACATTCCAAGCATGGCGGTGACGCAATCGAAGAACCTTCCAAGACTGGAAGTATAGAAAACATTGAGATCACTGGCTAACTGTTTCGTGATGATCTTTTTTTCCAATGGACTGATCTCAGTCAGGAAATCTGTGTCCAGATGAGCTTGTGTAAGCCAGGCAAAGGCAATGCGGATTGGATTTTTGGTTGCAGAATCTCCGCCAGGCAAAGGCATATATTGCAAATGTAATCTCCGCTGGCAGGTCTGGTAATCAGCGATCATGATCTCGCCACCCCAGATTGCTCCATCATATCCTGACCCTGTACCATCGTAGGCTACACCGATAACCGGCTCATTTATATTATGTTCAGCCATAACTGCAGCGATATGAGCATGATGATGTTGAACCCTGATAAGCGGGATATCGAGGTTTTCAGCAAAACGGGTACTCATAAAATCAGCTTGCAGATCACAGGCTGCAAATTGCGGATTGATCTTGAACCATTTTTTATATTTTTCATAAGTTTCCTGATAGAAAGCCAAAGACCTGATGGTGTCACTGTTGCTTATATAAGGCGAAAGATAGATGGAATCTTTTTTTGCCAGGGCAAAAGTGAGTTTCATGGAAGCCCCGGCAGCAAAGGAGTCGGCGAGTTCCTCTTTAACTTTTAGTGGAGATGGCACATAACCTCGGGAACGACGAATTAAGATATTTTCCGGCTCCGAAGAGCGAATAACCGAATCATCGGAGCGGTTAAGTATTTCACGATCATGAGTTAGAAAATAATCACAGATATTTTGCAGCTCTTTTTCTGATGCTGCCACAGGTTCATCATTGTTATTACCGGAAGTCATGATCAGGAATTTGATGTCATCCTGCAGAAGCAGATAATGTACCGGGGCATAAGGCAGAATAACTCCCAGTGTGGGTAACGAAGGAGAAACAAGTGAAGATATAATCTGTTCTTTTGAAGGAAGGATGACAATTGGTGCCGCTGGTGAACGCAGTAGCTCCATATCTTTTTCCCGATAATAGACAACCTGTGAAAGGTTTTCTGCCCGACACATAACTGCAAATGGTTTATCTGGTCTTCGTTTTCTGCTTCTTAATTTTCTCACAGCACCTTCATCGGTTGCCAGACAAGCCAGATGAAATCCTCCAATGCCTTTGATACCGATAATATTCCCTTTTGTCAGCAGTTTTCTGGTGAAATCTACAGGATCACCTTTAATTTGTTGAAACTGACTATCCAGAAGAATAAGCTGTGGCCCACAATCTGGACATGCTACCGGTTGAGCATGAAATCTGCGGTTAAGAGGATCAATATATTCGCTATGACAATAGTCACACATCTCAAAATTCTTCATCGAAGTGAACTCCCTGTCATAAGGAGTGGACTCAATAATGGAGTATCTGGGACCACAATTTGTGCAATTTATAAAGGGATAATTGAATCGTTGATCAGTTTTTTGAGCTAATTCAGTGGCACATTTTGAGCAGGTTGCCAGGTCAGGAGAAATGTCTGTGATACCGGAATTATGAATGCTTTCGATGATGAGGAAAGAAAAAAATGAACAGTCAGGCATAATATTAATGATCAATGATTCAATTTTTGCAGCAGGAGGAAGGTCATTTTGAAGATGATTGATGAAAATCTGCAGGTTATTTTCAGTGCCAGTAAGTTTAATTTCAACACCCTGAGATGAATTTCTGACATAACCCTTTAAGTTTAAGTCAGAAGCTAACTTATATACAAAGGGTCGGAAGCCAACTCCCTGTACAATACCGTTAATATTGATAACTAACATTAAAAGCCCTTGTCAAATAACATAATTTTTTATATTAAAAACAAACAAATAATGTCAAGCAAAAAGAAGAAATTTTAATAAGTCGGGGAAAATTTCTAATGGCAATGTAAAAATTATTTCATAGTCTGGTAAATTTGTTATGATGAAATATAACCACAAAAAAAATAAAAAACTTGACAGTGATTCATCACATTGCAATTTTTTTCTCCGAAGTTAAAAGTAAAAGTTAATTTAAGAAATAGAGAAAAAAATATATATTAACGGAAGTAAAATGAGTGTCTATGTGATAAGAGAGAAGCAGTGGACGGAATCGCTCAGCAAGGCTTTTACAGAATATAAGATTTATGCTCCGACCAAAAGAAGTAAATTACCTGACTACGAATTAATTGATGAAAAGAGATTTTCAGAGATCTCTTATGATTGCATATTACCAGTTCTTCCCTTAAAAGCCTTTTTCTTTCCAATCAAGGAGAACGTAGTTAAAGAACCTGAGACGGTGAAACGCATAATTATAGGAGTCCGTAATTGTGATTTAGCTGCACTGAATTTATTAGATGCAGTATTTCTCGATGAAGAATTTCTTGATATCCATTATAAGACCCGCCGTGACAATACAATATTAATAGGTACGGATTGCTTGAATATAAAAGATACCTGTCATTGCACAACTTATGGATTAGAGCCTTATCCGCAGAGTAATTTTGATCTTTCGATCTCACCTGCAGGTGAGATGTTTTATTTAACGGTTAATACTGCCAGAGGTAAGGATTTACTCCAGGAACTGAACCTGGGTGATCTAAAAGAGATAGAAGATTTACCTGAGAATGTCTTAGAGAAAAGAGCTGAGATCAGTGGACGAGTAAGTGCTCAAAACAGTGAACTACCGGATTTAGAGGGAACTAAGGAAGCAATATTAAATACAGATGATGAATTCTGGCGAGAATATGCAAGCAAGTGTGTTTCTTGCGGAGCCTGCTCAGTCATTTGTCCGACTTGTCATTGTTTTTTACTGATAGATAGAGAAAAATTTGAGAAAGTAAAAAACTGGGATGCCTGTCAATATCCCTCTTTTGAGAAAGTAGCAGCAGGCGAGAACCCCCTTAAAAAATTATATAAGCGGCTGCGAAACCGCTATGAATGCAAATATATCCATAAACCTGGCATGTTTGATGTTTTGGCTTGTACTGGGTGTGGCAGATGCATTGAAGCCTGTATTGGTAAAATTAACAAGAATGAAATTATTATAGCAGCCCGTAAAAGGAATGAGTATGCCGGGAAATAATATTTATAAACCAATATTGTTTAAACTTGATAGAGTGGAAACAGAAAGTCCACTTATTAAAACATTTTTCCTCCATCCTGAAGAAGATTTTTGTTTTAAGACGGGGCAGTTTGTGGAAGTGACTATAGACGGAATTGGAGAAGCACCCTATACACCATCTTCATCAGCCACCGTTTCCGACAGGATGGAGATCACCATCATGAAAGCCGGGTATGTAACAACCAAGATGCATGAACTTAAAGGTGGTGAGACATTAGGTATCCGCGGTCCTTTTGGCAAAGGTTATCCTCTGGAAGAATTTTATAACAAAGAAGTAGTGATCCTTGGGGGTGGAGTTGGAATTGCTCCCTTGCGATGCCTGATCTTGACCATGCTGTCCGAAATAGAGCGGTATAAGAAGATTAATGTGTGCCTGGGCGCTCGGACACCAGCGGATTTTATTTATAAGGATTGGTATGCGCAACTGGGTGCGAACGAGAAAATAAATCTATTACGGGCAGTGGATAAAGCTGATGCAGACTGGCAGGAAACTGAAGGGGTGGTTACAAAGTTACTTGATAAGCTGGACTTGGATTTTTCGAATGCTGTGGCTGTAGTTTGTGGTCCACCCGTCATGATGAAATTTGGCACTTTCAAATTACGTGATCTGGGAGTACCTGACGAGAATATCTATTTATCAATGGAGAAGAATATGTCATGTGGTCTGGGTAAATGTGGACATTGTGCTCTCGGAGATTATTATGTCTGCAAGGATGGACCTGTGTTTACTTATGATAAAATAAAAGATTATCCGGATATTTGGATATGAGAGACAATTTATGAGCAAAAAGATATTAATTGATTTATCAAAATTCAGATTTGCGAAAGACGGAAGTTATAATTATGGAGAGTGCATATACGATTTTCATCCTGACAACAGAGGTATGAAAGACATAATCGAGAGGGCAATGCTGCGTTTTACCTGCCGTCACTGCGAAGATGCACCTTGCATTGAAGTATGTCCCGAAGAAGCTCTGGAAAGAGATGAAGAAGGCATCATTCACCGGGCGACCAATCTTTGTGTTGGCTGCCAATCCTGCGTTGCCGTTTGTCCGTTTGGTACTTTAATGAATGAGATTATCACTTCCAAAAAATCAATCTGTGATCTGGTATCCTGCCTGGATGCTGGCAGTCCGTTGAAGTGTATGGAAACCTGTCCACCGGGAGCTATAACCTTGACTGACATGGAAGCTGAACCGGAAAATAATATTTTCCAGTTAGATAAGCATATATTAGTGAAAGAGATGCGTTGGGAAGATATAATAAAAGATGAATAAAGGGTCAAAATGACAAAAGAGATTTTTTATTTTTTAATATTTCCGGGACTGTTATTTGCCGGTGTGATTGGTGGTTTTTTAAGCTGGTTTGACCGCAAGATCACTGCCCGGGTACAATTCCGTCAAGGTCCACCAGTTTTTCAGCCATTATATGATTTTGTAAAACTTCTGGCAAAAGAGACAATTATTCCTAAATACGGATCACCGATTACTTTCCTGTTGTCACCGGTATTCGCCTTATTTGGAGCGACTCTGGCTGCAGTGTTTATTCTGCTGCCAGCTTTTGGAATAGAGAGTGGATTTGCCGGAGACATTTTGGTGATCATATATGTGCTTAATATTCCCTCAATCACATATATTATTGGAGGCTTAGCAAGTGGAAATCCACTGGCAGCAGTGGGCTCATCCCGAGAGATGAAATTGATACTAAGCTATGAAGTACCATTCTTGCTCGTCATTGTATCTGTCTTGATAAAAACTCATCTGAGGATTGATTTGAGTTCAATTGTATCTGAGCAACTGGAACATGGTGCAAATATCGGGAGTATTTCGGGAATAATCGGATTTATTACAATGATGATGTGTATTCAGGCAAAACTGGGGCTGGTTCCTTTTGATATGGCAGAAGCAGAAGGCGAGATCTGTGATGGAATAATGATAGAAAGTTCGGGTTCAGTCCTGGCTATCTACAAGCTTGTTAAATATATTATGTTATTAGTGCTGCCTGCCTTTGTCAGCACTTTATTTTTTTCAGGATTGAGTCTGGTAGGGATCAATATTCTTTGGAGTATATTAAAACTGCTGGGTGTGGTTTTATTGATAACTTTGATACGTAATACGAATCCAAGAGTTAGGATTAAGCAGGCAATGAGATTTTTCTGGATCTGGATGAATCTTTTTGCCTTGATCAGTATAATTCTGGCAATATTTGGATTATAGGAGTATAAATTGGGTTTCAAGGAATTATGTTTCAAGAAATCTTTATGGGTTTACCATTTAAGTGCAGGTTCATGTAATAACTGTGATATCGAGATACTTGATTGTCTGACACCACGATTTGATATCGAAAGGTTTGGAATGAAACTGGTGGGAAGTGTGCGTCACGCAGATGTTTTACTGGTAACAGGGATTGTCACCAAAAAAACAAAACCCAGAGTGATAGAAGTCTATGAGCAGGCTCCCAAACCAATAGTTGTTGTAGCGATTGGTGCCTGTCCATGTACTGGCGGTATATTTGCTTCTAGCTATAATTTTGCCGGTCCATTGGATCAGGTAATACCAGTGGACTTGTATATACCGGGATGTCCTCCCAAACCAGAAGCGATGCTGGCTGGGATCGTGAAATTTCTTAATAGGTAATAGGGAAAATTTATGGATATTGAAAAATTCAAAGTGGATGTTAAGCAGAAGTATCCGGAAATTCTTGAAATCATGGAAATTAACCGGAAAAGGCTGATGATCTTTATTAAAAAGGAAACTCTACTGAATATCACAGATTATGTTTTCAATCTGCTGGGACTACGTTATGTTATCGTCTCAGCCATGGACTCCAAAGAAGGCTATGAAATCATCTACCATTATTCTGATGACAGCAGCGGCTGGATGATAAATTTAGATGTGATATTAAATCATAACACGCCGGAAGTAGAATCTATCACACCGGTTGTTTATGGTGCAGAATGGATTGAAAGAGAGATCATGGATCTATTGGGTATCAAATTCTTTAATCATCCCAAGCCCGAAAGGTTTCTTATGGCGGAATCCTGGCCGGAAGGTGAATATCCTTTCCGCAGGACAGAGAATAAGGAGTAATGAAAAATGGGTAAAAAAACTATAGTTCCTATTGGTCCTTATCATCCGCTTCTGGAAGAACCTGAATTTTTCAAACTATATTGTGATGGTGAAAAAGTGGTTGATATGGTCTGGGAAACAGGATATAATCATCGCGGGATAGAAAAAATCTGTGAATCTAAAACCTTCGAGCAGGTTTTTTATGTTGTGGAACGAATATGCGGCATTTGCTCTACTTCTCATCCTTTTGCCTATGCCAATGCAGTTGAGAGTATTCCGGGTATAGAAATCCCTCTT
>CAZAHZ010000175.1:0-7380 GCA_964485055.1 uncultured Candidatus Cloacimonadota bacterium | reverse complement strand
GGCATAACAGTAATGTGTTATGCCGTTCAACCTTGCATAACTCACGTCTTGCCCGTGTGCTGCCCGGGTGATGCCATTAGTAGCTTAAACATTCCTGTTTAATAAAAGCGAAAATGCGAAGGTGCGTAACCATAGCTTTTGAAAATCATCCATAGCCTTCTGAAAGTACTCAGTAGCTTTTAGTGTAGGACTTGGCGGAGGATGACCAGCTCTGGGATTGATTATGGAGTACATCGAGAATGTCGATGTGTCGAACCGAAGGTGAGAAGTATAAGAAGATAAGAAGGTGAAAGGGATGGGATGTAATGAAATTCTGGTCGGAGTAGTAAAATCTTTTGCGGCTGCGCTGCAACACAGTGACATTCTCACTGTACTCCAAAATAAATTTACTTGCCAAAAAAATTGATAATTCAGTCTTATGACATTTGAAATAAATAGTGTATGAATTCAATAAGAACGGGGAGAATTTAAGAAATGATGATTTTGACTGGAATTAATAAGGACTGATTATGGCAAATGAAAATAATGGTAAGAGATGGACAGATAGTGAAATCAAAAAATGGAAAAGTTAGCAAAACAAAATACACCTACTCCACTTGCATGTGAATTAAAGAGAACTGAAGCAGCAATTAGGAAACAGGCATCAAAAAATGAAATATCATTAAAGCCAACTGATAAATCACCTTACGGCACAGATGGAAAAGGGGAAATTAGTGCACAAATGAATGTGGATAAAACAATCCGCATCCCTTTCATAAATTATAACTAAAAAAAATATAAGGAGAGTTTATATTATGGAACCGATCAAACCAAGACAAATATTGTATATTAAGCTGGGTACTGGAGGAGAATTTGAAAAAGAGTCAATTAAAAAAGGGATTGTTAAGTTAGATTATCGTAATATAATGCACAATGATTGTAAAGAAGGAAATTGGGGAATTATTGAAAAGCAATTACTTAAAGTAGATAAACCAGATTATGGTGCAGCAAAAAGGCATATCAAGCAGCTACGGTATTATTATGAATCAGAAGATGATGTATTATGGATAACTTTTTGGAATCAAAAACTATGGTGGTGTTTTGCTAAAAGCGAAATTACGCTTAATTCAGATGGCACTAATGAGAGAGAGGTTATTGATAAATGGCATGATTGTGATATTAAAGGAAAAGACTTAAAGATGAGTATCTTAAATGGCAATTTATTAAAAACACAGGGATTTCGTGGCACAATCTGTGAATTGAAGGAAGACGAGACTAATTATACTGTGAGAAAAATAAATGGAGAAAAATTACCTGAGGTTCAAGAAGCAGAAATATCCTTAAATGAACTAAAGAATAAAATACAGCCGTTAATAAAATTTTTAACCTGGGGAGATTTTGAAATCCTGGTTGACTTAATATTCAGACATGCAGGTTGGCAAAGAGTTTCTGAATTAGGACATACTCAGAAAACTATTGATCTTGACCTGGTAATGCCTATTTCTGGAAGAAAAGCTATGGTTCAAATTAAATCTCAATCAGATTTAGCTACCTTTGAAAAGTATGAGGAAGATTTCTCAACAAATGAAGATTATGATGATTATTACTATGTTGTTCATAGTCCTGATAATTCATTAATTGAGAGAAAAGAAAAGAGCAATAGCATAAAAACCAAATTAGTATTTGTTGAAGAGGTTTCACAATTATGTATTTCTGCAGGTTTAGTTGACTGGCTGATAGAAAGAACTTCATAAAAGAGAAAATACTTAATAAAGTATGTGTATACAAAGCGAAGCAATATTAGGAAAGGAATTTAAGGAGAGATGAAAAATAATATGCTGAATGAAAATTTAACTAAAGCAAAAAATGCAAAGAATGATGAGTTTTATACGCAATACCACGATATTGAGAAAGAAATAACAGCTTATATAGAATTTAATCCTGATGTATTTAAAGGTAAAACTATATTGCTCCCTTGTGATGATCCGGATTGGAGTAATTTTACCAAGTTTTTCGCTCAGAATTTTGAAAGGCTTGGAATAAAAAAACTTATCAGCACCAGTTATGCTGTGGAAAGTAAGAAATTTAAAATTGACTCTCAGATATCATGGCTGGAGGTCAATGACCCAAAATATGATGAAAATAAAACCTCTATAAAGGGGAAAATATTTACTTTAATCCATGATAAAACAGGTGATGGTAAGATTGATATAGAAGACTTAGAGTGGCACTACTTGGAAGGTGATGGGGATTTCCGTAGTGATGAAATAAAAAAACTCCAGGATGAAGCTGACATCATCATTACTAATCCTCCTTTCTCGCTGTTCCGTGAATTCTTAGCTTGGATTGTAGAAGCTGGAAAGCAGTTTGTAATTATAGGCAATATGAATGCAATTACTTATAAGGAAGTTTTTCCTTTAATAAAAGAGAATAGAATGTGGTTAGGAGCAACTGGTAATGGAAGTGATATGGTTTTTGGAGTTCCAGAAGGGACAGAAGTTGCGGAAAATGATCGACAGAAAGCTGCAAGACTCGGATATGTAGGAGATTATACAAGACTTGGTAATTCATGCTGGTTTACTAATCTTGATCATGGAAGACGCCATCAACCTTTGCCTCTTATGACAATGGCAGATAACTTGAAATACAGCAAGCACAAAGAGATTAAAGGCAAAAGATCATATGACCACTACGACAACTACGGTGCTATAGAAGTGCCATTTACTGATGCCATTCCGAGTGATTACACTGGTGTTATGGGGGTACCGATTAGCTTTTTAGATAAATACAGTCCTGAACAGTTTGATATTGTTGGATTTACTTCAGGTAGAGATGAGTTTGAGAGTAGACCTTCTAAAAAATATAAAAACCCAATACAGCATAATACAAATGAAAGTTTAACAAATGGGAGTAAAGCTAATACTCGTGCCACTATTATACTTTTAAGTAAACCAACTGGAATATATTATACAGCAGACAATGCTGAAGGATATCTTTCGATAGTTTATGCAAGAATTTTAATAAAAAATAAAAAGGCAATATTATGAAAACATATTTAAAAACTGATATTACCGTCAAAGATATCTGCGTAGGATTCACATATAACGAATTAGAAGGTAAGGGTTTATTTGGCTTGTCAGGCAGATTAACAATCCAACCGGAATATCAGCGAAATTATATCTATGCAGATGGCAAAAAAGATGTGGCGGTCATTGAATCAATTCTTAAGGGTTATCCATTGGGATTGATCTATTTTAATAAAGTTAGTGAAGATAATCTGGAGGTATTAGACGGTCAACAGCGCATCACCAGTTTTGGACGGTTTGTGACTAATAAATTTGCCATCAAAGATAAGAATGGCATGCAGCAGTATTTTGAGGGAATTGCAGTTGATAAACAGGAAAAGATTTTGGAGACTAAACTACTCATCTACGAGTGTGAAGGTAATGAAAGTGAGATCAAAGAATGGTATCGTACAATCAATATTGCCGGTATTCCACTTAAGGATCAGGAGCTTCTTAATGCGGTGTATTCGGGACCGTTTGTGACTCTTGGCAAGGAGGAATTCAGCAATAGCCAAAATGCGAATATTCAAAAATGGAGTGCGTATATAAAAGGAAGTGTCAACCGGCAGGATTTTTGGGAACGAGCTCTGGAATGGGTTAGCAAATGGGATATAGAAGATTATATGAGCCGTCATCGTTATAAGTATAATATTGATGAAGTAAAAACCTATTTTAACAGCGTGATTGACTGGGTGTCTGGTGTATTTATTGATGTTGAGAAAGACATGTGCGGACTTGAATGGGGACGACTATATGAAGAGTACCACAAAAAAGGGTATGACCCGAAAAAGGTGTCATCAGATGTTCATAGACTCTATGGTGATCCGTATATAAAAAACCGTAAGGGCATTTTTGAGTACATTCTTGGTGGTTTAGCCGATACGAAGTTACTTAATGTCCGTGTATTTGATGAAGCAACCAGGAAATCAGTTTACCAAACTCAGACTGATAAAGCTAAAACTAAAGGTATATCAAACTGTCCGTTTTGTGCTGTTGGACCTGATGCCAATAAGAATAAGATTTGGAAGTTAGATGAAATGGATGCCGACCACGTAACAGCATGGAGCAAGGGTGGTGCTACAGTTGCTAATAACTGTCAGATGTTGTGTAAGACACACAATAGTGCAAAAGGAAATCGATAATGAATTACATCTGATGAAAAATTAAAGTAATAATATTGTGTCTTTTAACTACAAATACCGGAGTTTATAAAAAATATATTGACACAAATGCACTCAAAAGAAATATTTGAACAATAATGATATGGAACAAAATAAAATAAATATTATAGGAGGCAAAGAATGGCAAAAAAGAATCGTATTTTCATTAGTTTCGCGATAGAAAATGAAACATTGAGGAACTTGTTAGTTGGACAGGCTCGCAATGAAAGATCACCGTTTGAGTTTGTTGATATGTCAGTAAAACAACCTTGGGATTCATCTTGGAAAACAAATTGTCGAACTAAAATCAAAGGTTGCGATGGAGTATTAATTATCGTTACTAAAAATACAAGGAATGCCGATGGTCAGCTTTGGGAAATTAAATGCGCAAAAGAAGAATTAATCCCTTGCAAGGGTATATGGGGTTACAGTGATGATAAACCAGCTTATCTTCCATCTGAGCTTGATGGTGTGAGTATAGTAAATTGGACATGGGAAAACATTAAAAACTGGTTGAATTTATTATAGGAGGTTTCAGATGAGGAAAGCTCTCATTGTTGGGATTAATGACTATCCTAACTGCCCGTTGTCAGGCTGCATAAATGATGCTATAGGAATGGCATCCCTTTTAGAATACCATAGTGATGGATCACCGAATTTTCAAGTTCATAAAATGCTGTCAAATAATGTATCGATTAATATTATTGGACTTAAAGGAGAAATTGACTGTCTCTTCTCGGGTGACCCGGATATCGCTCTATTTTATTTTTCTGGGCATGGCTATTTGAGCACATACGGAGGATATCTTGTTACTCCAGATAACCAACAATATAATGAGGGCGTGTCAATGAATGAAATTATGAGTTTAGCAAATCAATCAAAAGCTAAGAATAGAGTTATCATTTTAGATTGTTGTCATGCAGGTATGTTGGGATCTCCTAATATTCCAGATAGTCGCTTCTCTGAACTTGCTGATGGAGTAACCGTTTTGGTAGCTTGTCGAAAAGAAGAGAGTGCACTTGAAGCTGGAGGTCAAGGTATTTTCACTGCACTTCTTCTTGATGCTTTACATGGTGGATGCGCTGATCTTGTAGGTCATGTGTCACCAGGAAGTATTTATGCTTATGTTGATCGAGCATTAGGACCTTGGAATCAAAGACCCGTATTTAAGACCAATGTATCTAGATTCGTTTCTCTTCGCAATGTAAATCCTCCGATTGAAGTATCTGTATTAAGGAATATCTGTTTGTATTTTCCAACTGTATCTGATGAATATCAGCTCGATCCTTCATATGAGGACACTGAGTTAGTTAATGATCAAGACAATGTGAAGGTATTTAAAGAACTGCAAAAAATGGAACGTGTTGGTCTTGTAGTTCCCGTTGACGAGCAATTTATGTATTTTGCGGCTTTAAATAGTAAGACTTGTAAGCTGACTGCGATGGGAGTTCAATATTGGAAATTAGTGGAATCCCATACAATTTAGATTGAATAACTATTATCATACTATAAAAAATAGGAATTGGAGTTAATTATGCCATTATTTAAGAAATCAGAATTAGGTGGTTTTATAAAAACAGCAGGATTACATGATTCAAAAATGACTCTAATAAAGGAAGCATTAGAATTTAATAAAGATGAGGATTATGACATTTTTTTGTCTCACTCATATCAAGATGCTAATGAGATTCTTAATTTAAAAAGGGAAATCGAAAATATGGGATTTTCTATCTATGTTGATTGGATAGATGATCCTAAATTGGATAGAAATAATGTATCAAAAAAAACTGCACAGCGTTTTAAAGAAGTTATTTCTTCGTGTAAATGCCTATTTTATGTTACTTCTGAAAACGCAATTAACTCTAAATGGATGCCATGGGAACTAGGATATGCTGACGGGAATAAAGATGGATTTGTTGCAATTTTACCAATATCCGATGAAAAATATGACATAGAGATTTATAGAGGTCAAGAATATTTAGGATTGTATTCTTACATAACAAGAAATAGAATTTATGGAAGTAAGAGAGAAACTCTTTTGGTACATGACAATAGATTGAAATATGTAGATCTCAAGAATTGGTTAGATGGTAAATTGCCCTCTTTAAGATTGCCTTAGCCTTACTCAATTTTATTTTTACTAAGTTATTCTTTATTGAGATGTATAATAATGAAAGAGTAAGGGATCTGGCTGATGTAAAGGGATAAATTACGAGAAATGGCAGAGGTATTAACTGAGAGAGCAAGGCAGAATGCTTCTCTATACTGGACTATCAAAAAAAGTGTGAGGGCAAAGCTTAAAGGGATCAAAAAGCGGACTTTGAGGCAATATGGTTATCCTACGGATATGCAGAAGCTGGCAAATGAGACATTTCTAAAGCAGGTGGAGATAATAGTGGCGGAATTAATGGAAGGAAGGACTGGTTAGATAAGTAATACAGAAAGGTAAATGTAATAAAAAGTAAGGTCTGAGGATCCTCAGACCTCCTTCAAATCCAAATTAACATCATGTAGTATGACAATCTCGACTACACCAGTAACATCCATTGGAATTACTATAACGCTTTTTTGCTTCTATTACCGCTTGCTGGCAATTTGAGAATTCTCCTAAATAAATCCTGTTTTCGGATTTTGGTAGCTTGTCACATGTTGATTTGTGTACTTCGTGATCTCCTTGAGCATCGGTAAGCGTGTGAACATAATAACGATCCATAATAACCTCCTAATTTTCTTTTTAGACTGAAACGATGTCATAAATTATTATATTATTCCTTGTGTCAAATAAATTACATTCATTGATGTATTATGTCTTATAATAATCTCTTTCAAATATAATTACAGATAATAAATAATGATAGATGGGAAAAGCTTTTTCAGTATATATATAAAAGACTCGCCAAGTCAGAAAATCTGGACCTGGCGAGTTGTTTTGAATATAATAGCTCTTGATGAGCTATTGGTTTTGGAGCATTAGCTGAGCAATGGAGACGGTGATCAGACAGACGAAGATGTTATCAGCGGAATTGACGAGGGGATAGTGTAATTTTATGAACCTGATGGACTAAATGGTCAAGATGTTATGGTATCCATCATGTCAATTAAGTCCAATTTGTTTATGGGGTTTCAATTAAAATGGTAAAGCAGAAATTGCTGGTTATAAAAATAACTTGCCTTGA
>CAZAHZ010000174.1:0-7403 GCA_964485055.1 uncultured Candidatus Cloacimonadota bacterium | reverse complement strand
CCGTCTCTAAGTCGCTCCCTCCCTTCTTCCAATTCCCGGTCACCAGTCACCAGTCACGATTTGTTGTCTCCTCTTCTCCTCTTCGATTTCACAATTCACTCATCACTCATCACTCATCACCAGTCACCAGCCTTTTTATTTAGGCAGCGAAAAATAAAATGTTGCTCCTTTGTTTTCTTCTGCTTCTGTCCAGACTTGCCCGCCATGTTTATAGATCACTTTATAAACTATTGCCAGTCCGACTCCGGAACCTTCGTAATCTACCGAGTTATATAATCTCTGAAATACACTAAATAATTTATCAGCATATTTCATATCAAAACCAATCCCATTATCCTTTACATAATAGATTGTCTGCTGATTTTTTTCAAAGCTGCCTACCTCGATTTCTGCTTCTTCCCTTAGCTTTGTGAATTTGAATGCATTCGTTAGCAAATTTGTTATCACATGCTGTATCAGGGAAGCATCCGCAGAGGTTGGAAGTAGTTGAGTGATAATTAAATTTATTTTCCTTGCCGGTGATAAGGATTTTAATTCATTAAATGAATTGACAAATATTTGAGTCAAATCAACGGATTTTTTCACAACATCTTTCCTTCCTAAACGGGAGAATGAAAGAAGATCTTCTATAATTTCTCCCATTTTTCGTGTGTTGTCCACTATTATTTTGATCAAACCTTTGCCTTCATCATCCAATTTCTCAAAGTAATCTTCATAAAGAGCATAAGTAAAACCTGAGATTGCCCGTAATGGAGTTTTTAGATCGTGTGATACTGAATAGGAAAACGATTCCATATCCTTGATGGAAATCTCAAGCTGGTGCGTTCGCTCCTTGACCCTTTCTTCCAGTTCCTCATTCAGCTTATGAATTTTCAACTCGGCTTTCTTGCGATCCGTTATATCTACAGCGACCAGAACAGCTCCCTGGATTGCACCGCTACGATTTAACAAAGCCGATCCGGATATCAGAGCAGGCACTTCAACCTTATTTTTCTTTACAATGGTAGTTTCTATTTTATGAAAAGCACAACCTGTTTTTTTAGGTGATGCTTCATGATTTCTCAATGAATACAGCCAGGATGTATAAATGTCACTATCAAATAACTGCAAGGCTTCTGTACCGATCATTTCTTCATATTTATAACCCCAGAGAGATAAGGCGGCTTTATTCACCGTTTTGATTTTGCCCTCTAACGAGAATACCACAATTGAATCATTGACCGACATTAAGATACTTTCCAGGTAATTCCTGGATTTCTCCAGTTCTATTTTTTCCAGTAGCTCTTTTTTTTGCTTATCAAGCTGCAAAAATACCTTTACCTTGCTGATCAGGTAATAGGGATTATACGGCTTTGTAACAAAATCTACTCCTCCTGCCTCATATCCTTTAAACACGTGAGATTCATCAGAGTAAACTGCTGATAAAAAAATCATCGGCAGGTGCTTTGTCTTGTCTTCACTTCGTATATACTCGGCTAATTCATATCCATCCATCTCTGGCATCTGCACGTCAAGTATCGCTAAAGCAAAATCATGATTAAGCGTTGCTTTCAACGCTTCATTGCCACAATCTACCTGGATTATTTCGACATCAAGGTCATGTAAAACTCTTTCCAGTGCTACCAGGTTTCCCTTTTTATCATCAACAATTAATATTTTTTGCCTGTCGCTCATTATCTTACCTCCTGATAAAGCTCAACACTATTTTTATTATTTCCTGCCAGATTAATTATATATTCTGCTATTTTATCTAATGCCAGCACCAGATCAATTGCCCCGGTATTAATTGCTGATTGCGGCATCAACGGATATTCCGCAGTTGCCGGATCTTCTGCAATTGTAAACCCACCCGCTGCTTTGATCTTTTTTATACCTTCCGAACCATCGGAGCTCGCTCCGGTCAAGATGATACCAATCAATCCCGCTCCCCAGGTATTTGCTGCACTTTCAAACATCACATCTATTGAAGGTCGGGAATAATTTACCTTTTTATCACTTGATAGTGATATTGTCTTTTTTCGCTCGATAAGAAGATGATAATTGGGCGGTGCCAGGTAGATTACTCCCGGCTTTATTTCGTCTTTATCACCTGCTTCCTTGACCTCAAGCAGAGTAATTCTGCCTAAAAGTGTTGCCAGATAGCTGTCTTCAGAAGGATGCAGATGTTGTGTGACTAATATAGGGATAGGAAAGTTGGAAGGTAAATTGCCAAATAATTTTACAAGAGCTTTCAAACCTCCTGCTGATACCCCTATGACGATTGCCTTATATAATCTGTTATTCATATTTTTATCTGTTGATTTCATTTAATCGCTCAGGTATATACTTTTTCTGGAATATCTTTGAGCTATCCTCAACCGACTTATATCCTTTCTCCTGATCCCAGAAAAGAAGACTTTCCTTATTTCCCAGGCAAAGAAATCCACCCGGGACAAGGCTGTCATTAAAAAGATTCAGTGCCCTGTTCTGCAGGGTTTTATTGAAATATATGAGAACATTACGGCAAAGAATTAAGTGCATTTCACCGAATGATTGATCCGTTACCAGATTGTGATTGGCAAACGTGATATTTTTCCTGAGAGTTTTATCCATCACTATAGAATCATATTTTGCCTGATAGTATTGTGAAAAAGACTCACTGCCCCCGCCCTTTTGATAATTCAGCGTGCATTGTTTAATATTTTCCAGATGGTAAATCCCCTGTTTGGCTTTTTCCAGCGCTTCATCATTAAAATCAGTCGCAAAAATCGTGGCTCTCTTGAATAATCCTGATTCCATTAGCAAAATTGCCAGAGAATATACTTCTTCTCCCGTAGCACAGCCTGCATGCCAGATTTTTATATAAGGGTATGTCTGCAAAATCGGGAAAACCTTTTCTTTGATTACCTTGTAAACTCCCGGATCTCGAAACATCTCGGTTACTGTTATCGAAAAGTCCCGGATCAAAGCTTGAAAAAAAGCCTCATCATGCAACAGCAAAGGTATCATCTCTGAAATTGATGTTAATCCTGCTCTGATATAAAACTGCTTGGCGCGTCTTTCCACGGAAGCTCTGGCATAATCGCGGAAATCATATCCATACCTGAGATACATGGCTTCCAGTAAAAGCGTCAATTCCAGATTTTCTATCTCATTTTTTTTCATACCAGAATTCCTTACCTGTATAACCAGACCCGTAACATGGAAAACAATCTGTTGACATCAACCGGTTTCGGCAGATAGTCGCTGGCTCCCGCAGCAATGCAATCCTCATAATCCTTCTTCATTGCCTTTGCCGTTAATGCTATGATCGGCAGCTTGATGAATTTCTCCTGTGCTCTTATTCTTCGTATGGTTTCATAGCCATCCATTTCCGGCATCATGATGTCCATCAAAACCAGATCTACATCAGGTACTGTCTTTAAGATTTCCAACGCCTTCAAGCCGTCTTCTGCCTTGAGCAGGTTAAATCCTTTCTCACTTAATAACTTCGATAACGCAAAAACGTTCCTCATATCATCATCAACGATCAGTACTTTCTTGTCCTTAAATATCAATTCGGTATTATGCAGATCTGCTATCATCTTTCTCTTCTGCTCCGGCAGCTTTTCCACCATCCTGTGCAGGAATAATGATGATTCATCAAGCAGTCTCTCCTCTGATTTCACTCCTTTGATGATGATTGATTCTGCATAGTTACGCAATTCGACTTCTTCCTCTTTGGTCAGATCCTTGCCGGTATATATGATTACCGGCGGGATAACAATTTTCATCTCTTCCAGTGTTTTTAATAACTGAAATCCGGTCATGTCCGGTAAACCCAGGTCAAGAATTATGCAATCATATTTATGGTTCTGGAGTTCCTTGATCACCTCAGCGCCCGTTGCCACAGCTTGACAGTGAACATCGCCGTTGCCGATCAGTTTAATGATACTTTCCCGGATTATTTTATCATCTTCCACTACCAGTAGATTCTTGATCCTTCTGCTGAACATTTCTTCCAGTTTAAAGAAGGCTCCATCCAGTTCTTCTTTTCTCACCGGCTTGGTCAAATACCCGATAGCCCCTTTTCTGAATGCCTCTATGGTTGCATCTTCCACGGACATAATATGCACCGGGATATGCCTTGTCCCCGGATTATTCTTTAATGTATCCAGTACTGCCCAGCCGTCAATTCCCGGAAGATGAAGATCCAGTATCACTGCCGCTGGAATATATTTTTTCGCCAGCTCCAGTCCCTCTTCACCCGTTAATGCCACCAGTCCCTTAAATCCTTTCAGACGGCATTGATCAAGCAGCAGTTTGGCAAATTTACCATCATCTTCCACGACCAGAATGCTTTTCTCTCCCTTCTTCAGTGATTCCCGATCGTCGGGTATTTGTTCCTGCACTAAATTCTGCAATGCCTTTTGAGCTTGAAATTCCTGGAATGGCTCATGAGTTATTTTTACCAAAGGGCTTAAAGTCTTTCTGGGAGCTTCAAGTTGTTGCGGAAGATAAAGCGTAAATGTTGAACCCTTGCCTTTTTCGCTTTCCACCTGGATCTCTCCTCCCAGCAGATTTGCCAGTTCCCGTGATATGGATAGTCCCAGTCCTGTTCCGCCATATTCCCGCGAAGTGCCGCCTTCTGCCTGCTGGAACGCTTCAAAAATAATCTTTTGCTTTTCGTCAGAAATCCCTATTCCGCTGTCTGTGATCGCAATGGCTATGCTCTTTGCCCGCTCAAGTCCGCTCCTTGATAGATTTACCTTTTCTTCCGGTATTTTGAAGTCTATTGTAATTCCGCCTTTTTTAGTGAATTTGATGGCATTAGACATCAGATTCTTGATGATCTGCTGTAATCGCTGATTATCATTGTAAATATATTCCGGTGTCTGCGGATCTATATTAATACTGATCGAAAGTCCCTTTTCTTCTAGCATGTGCTTGAAATTATTGCTGATATTCTCGGCTATATCCTTTATCTTCACTTTTTCAATATTAATATCCATCCTGCCCGCTTCGATTTTGGAAAGGTCTAATATCTCATTGATCAGTTGCAGAAGGTCATTACCGCTCTTATAGATCACTTCCGCTGATTCCTTCTGGCTGCTGTCCATATTACCCTCTTTATTATCAGCTAACATTCTGGATAGGATCAACAGGCTGTTCAATGGTGTGCGCAACTCATGCGACATATTTGCCAGAAACTCAGATTTATATTTACTGGAGATTGCCAGTTCTTCAGCCTTTATTTCAATGTCTTTTCGGGCATCTTCTATATCCCTCTTCTGTCTTTGCAGAGATTCGTTCTTCTCTTCCAGTTCTTCGTTGGATACTTCCAGCTCTTCCTGCTGGGTTTTTAATTTCTCTTCAGATTGCTGCAAAAGCTGTGTCTGCTCTTCCAGCTCTTCATTAGACGTCTTCAATTCTTCCTGCTGTCTCTGCAATTCTTCCGCTAATAATTGAGATTTTTGCAAAGCAAGCGCCAGCTCATCCCTGTTCACGGCAGTGACAATATTTATCGCTATGGTTGCCATTGCTTGGTTTAAATATTCCATCTGCAGTTCGCTGAATTCACTCAACGTACCAATCTCTATCACCCCTTTCACCTTGTCCTCAAAAAGGAAAGGTATCACACAGATAAATTGAGGTATCCGTTCCCCCAGTCCCGAAGTGATCTTTATATAATCTTCCGGAACATTCTTGATCACTATCGCTGTCTTCTCCAAAGCTGCTTGACCCACTAACCCTTCGCCCAGTTTAAATTTATTCGACAGGTTCTTACGCTTCTGGTACGCAAAACTGCTTGTCAATGTCAATACCGGTTCACTCCCGCTCTCTTCGTAAAGATAAAATGCCCCGATTTGAGCCTCCAGATATTTGGAAATTTCCGTGATTACCTTTGTGCTGATGTCTCCCAGCTCCAGTTCTCCCCGCATTACGTCATTTATACGCACGATACCTGTTTTTAACCAGTCCTGAGCATCAGATTCATCTTTTGCCTTTAGCAGCGCGATCTGCATCTTTTGCGTTCCTTCGGCTAATTTGCCTATCTCATCCTTGCTGTCTATCTCGATCACAGTATCCAGATTGCCCTGCGCTATGTTATCTGTCACCTTGACCATCTTATTTAATCCCGTAGAGATCAGGCGCGTAATGTATAATCCCACAAATAAACCTATTATAATACTCGCAATAGATATAATTATTGCAAATATAAGAGAAGATTTTGCTAGATGCTCGCTTTCAGTTTCTCTTGCTACAAGTTCTTTTTCTACATTTGTAACCAAACTATCTGTTAAGGCGAAAGTATTGTTAAAAACATATCTGATTTGACCTTTCGATAATGATACTGCCGATTTATATGCTGCAGGATAATCTGGTAAAGATGTAAAATCTTTATCATTGGGAATTGACCTGGTCATTTCAGTAAATAGATCAACGATCTCTTGTCTCATTTCCAGGTAATGTTTTATCGATTTTTCCAATTCATTCAACCGAAACCGATTTTTCTCTAATAGTAACAGAGCTCTTAATTGATTTAACTTTTGTGAAATCTCAACTTCATTTTTCACTGCTATAGACTTTAAGCTGTCAACTTCACCTTTGTTTGCTGCAATAAGAGTGTTTTTTTCACAACGGAGGATTTCTGCCAGGTTTTCTTTGATTTGATGCACAAGTGTAATTTTTTTTGCCTCTGTATTCACAAGATCACCAAGACTAGTATGAATCTTTTGGATGTAATAAATTCCTACTAAAGAAATCATTATCTCAAAGAATACTACCAGTAGAACCACGAAAAGCATTTTGCCTTTTATCGAAAGATTATTTATCAAATTCATCAATTCCTCCAGTATTGAACTGCCATTTTTTTAAACCATCCCGATCCGCTTTAACTTGCTTTTTTCTCTGCTATCTTGGCAAAACAGACAAAATTCTTTATAATATTATAATTAGTAAAATAAAAAAAACAAACTGTTCTTTTTATTTGTAATATTTTTTTCATTTTTCCCTGTTAAAATATAAAATTCCACAATTTCGCCATCTCTCATTATCAATAATCATAATCTGCCTTAGCGCTCTCTGAAATCTTAATTCACTTCTATTTTAGCAAATAACCTGCTCTTTATTTCCTTTTTCAATTAATGTATATTCTTTTCATGCTGTCAATACATATTTCCCAGACCTGCCATCCCCCCGGAATTTTCAAAATACCTCCTCTACCGTACGGGCAGACCCATGTGTCTGCCCTGCAAATTATACTTCGTTTACAATCCAGCCAAGTCAGATGTGTACCGCTGGTGTATTCCGCAAGTGGGACGCAGATGACGAATATTTATATCTCCTTCTACCACCCAGACCACCAGCAGTGCATCCCCAGACCATCCCTGGTCTGAAGCTATTGTATCAAGACCTTCCAGGTCTTGAATTGGAGTTTGGCG
>CAZAHZ010000173.1:0-7413 GCA_964485055.1 uncultured Candidatus Cloacimonadota bacterium | reverse complement strand
AATTTTAAGTCCTTAGTTATCAATTACTTATGTTTAAAGTGCGAAAGTCAGGCTATAATATAAAGTGCAGACACTTGGTTCTGCCCGTACAATTTACTTAAAATAAATTATTCGTGGAGGAAAATAAGACTTGACTTAAATTCTTAATATTAATTCTATATTGTTTATAATGAATATTTCGGAGAGCCGGAGCATAGTGCACGCTCTGACAGAGCCACCCCTACGCAAAAATAGAGCCACTTCTGCGTTATGTCAGAGCCACCCTTTCAATTTAAAGTTTAATGATATTGAGTAATACAATATCATTTACTCCGGTTCAGTCTCCGTGCTGATAGTTTTTTCCAGATGTGATCTGCAAGTAATATTTCTTTCTCAGATAAACCATAGCCCTTTCCCAGAATTATCTTGTTAGTAACTTTTAAAATATCATAAATATTTATTTTTTCTCGCATCATCTGGTCAATCTGAGGGAGTAATTCTTCATTTTCCAGATTGTAGGGAAGTAGAATCTTTTCGGTTTCACTAGGCATAAGTTCCAGAACTCCGCCACCATAAGAACGACCGGATATTTCTGCAAAAGCTAAAGAGAGTGAATTATAGAAACTGGCTACAAAGGCATTAATGTTAGTCTCCGGCTTTAAAAAAACTCTGTGCATTGTATCCGTAGTGTATGCTCTTGCTTGGTTTACTATCAATTTTGGGAAGATGTTGCTGCGTCTGATAAATAAGGCTTCCGATAATTTGATGGAGGGTACAACGAACCAGTCATCACGAATACCAGTTTTATAACCCTTATCTATGCCCATTGATTCGCCAATGGAAATATAGGTTTTAGCGCCATCGTGACCATTCAATTGATTTCTAGGTGGAAAGATGAGCAAGTGGGCTTTGGCTTTGCTAAGTCGGTTCAGGTACCAGTCATCATCTGTAAAAATAACGCTGTTTACCTGCACGCTGCGTCCCACTAAAGGTTTGGCAAAATCTTGCAGATCATATCCTTCCACAACGGGAAGTGAAACAGTAAAATAGTCATTAGCTCCGGTTGTTATGCCTACTTCCACATTAGCAAAATCACCGATAGTCGGAAGGGAATTCTGCAGAGCGATTGTTTCCAGGAAATCTATTTCTTCCTGTTCCAGAAAATAGAAAGTCCATTTGTTACTTTTGAAATCAATCTTTTTCTGAGGGCTTTTTAGTTTGTTCACATCCAGGGTTTCCAGCTCCGAAGCATCTGTCAGCTCCAGATGTTCGATCAAGTGACTGTAAGTGCCGTTTTTTTCACACAGTAAAAGTACAACTTCCTGCTGAATATCAGGGAATACCAGTTTCTTGAATGATACAATATTGATCTTATTATAGAAATGGGCTAAAAACTTTCTGAGTTGTTGAGCATAAGAAACCTGCAATATTTCTGCAGGAACAACAAAGCCAATTTTGCCCTTTTCCTTCAGTAAAAGGCTGGAACCGACAATAAAAGAAACCCAGGCATTCGTGAGTTTTGTATATTTCAAACCGGCATGTTTAAATATTTTTGCTGCTTCTTTCTGCTGTTCTTCGGCGAAATACTGATAACGGATATAAGGTGGATTGCCAACAATCAAATCATAACGTTCGGAAGTTTCATTGCAATATAAATGAAAATCAGTATTGATGACTGTCTTATTTTCCAATAAAATCTGGTCAGCCTTCTCCGCTTCAGTTTCCTCAAACTCAAGGGCAATTACTTTATGGAATTTATTGTTTTGCGTTTTTAATTGTTTAAGAAAGACGCCATCACCGCAACTTGGTTCCAGAATATCGAAGGAAGAACTGTTATTGATGCCCCATTTTAAAATGAAAGCCGCAATAGGCTTCGGTGTATAGAACCCGCCTCTGAGTTTATCTGCGGAGGCGTTTTTAATCAGCTTCATACAATTCCTTTATTGAGGGGATCAATGAATCGTCATTTTCTAAACCATAGAGCTTCTCTAAAAGCACGTCTGATTCACTTCTCAAAGCATTAAACTCTCGGTGAAGTTTAGTTAGCATTCTATTATCATTCTGGTATTGGTCTATCTCATCTTGTTTTTGGATCAGACTCCTTTGAATTTTAACAATTTTATTATGTAGCGCTTTATCACCCCTATTATTAAAATCAATCCTGCGAACAGGCAGTCGCTTTAAGACTTTTGTTCCTCTGGCGATATAACCACCGCGGAATATTTCTCCCAGCAAAGAAGAATACCATTCCAGATATTTAGAGCTGAGTAATGCCTGGATATAATAAATTGAGTAAGGAGAGCCTTGAGGAAGAGAGACCACACAATATCCTGCAGTACCACCTGAAGAAATCAAAGTTCCATGGAAATCAATGGCATATTTGTTTCCGACTGATAAAACTCCCACGATTATTTTTTCAGGTAATCCACATCTATCGAGACTTTGATGTCTGCCGTATCTGTGCCATTCATTTTTTGTCTGTGGTTCTGGCTTTATATCCCTTTTAGGATTGTTAAGAAAACTTTTATTGTCTAATATATACTTATAAGCAGCAGGATAGTCCTTTTTAATATCCTTCAAGCTGATTAAATCAACACCTTTTGGGAATAGTATGTAAGGATAAATCACTCTGGCGTTTGACTTAAAAGGACGATAAGTATTCAGGTTATCATCGCCTGCTGAAGTTTGGAAATAGGCTTTAGTAATTGACTTCTCAATTTTCCATTCCTTTCCTTTTTTCTCGAAATAATAATAAATGTCATCTTCTCTAATCGGTTGAAAAATATATACAGCATTAGCACTTGTCTGGATGCCATTAAAAATTCCCTCATCTCCGGCAATATCTTTTAATGAAATGCTTTGAGAGTTTATCTTATCATAAACTGCCTGCATTTCGGAAGGAACAAGAACCCAGACATCTTTATTCAAGCTGTTTATTTCTATCTTGTGGTATTCAACATTTTCTTTTTCTTTAATCATCCACTCTGCGAGATTCCGAATTTCATTGTATCTGAAGGAAGCGAACTGATCTTTTCTGAGAATTAATAAGCAGGTATATGTGGTTGTGCTTTTGAATATCTGATTGGCTCCAAAAGAAATGATAGTATGAACATAGCCGTTTTCCTGCAAATATTCCCTGAGCTTTATGCCTGCCCCGACTTTAGCAAATTTACCCGGTACAATGTATCCTAACCAGCCTTTGTCTTTAAGCAAATCAAGCGATCGTTCAATAAAGACAAAATATTTATCGAATTGTCTGTATGCGGACAGGTATTTTTTCTTATAAATAGGCAGTTCAATTGGTGTTATACGCATCATATCTTCTGATTTCATATAGGGCGGATTACCGACTATTACATCAAATTGTTTGTTGGCAAAGTCAAAGGGGTTAATTTCTGATATAGTATTTTTATCTTTAACATCCTGAGGAGAGATCAGCGAGTTTCCAAAATGAATATTATGACTAAGATCAGGCAGTATGTGATTTTTCAGAGAGACAGAAGAATTGTTTTCACCTTCCAGCAGTTTTAGCAGTAACCCGAATTTTGTAGCTTCCACGGCATTATAATCTTTATCTACTCCATAAATGCAATGCAATAAGATTTTTCTCTTTAAGGTAAAAGAAAGTTTCCAGGTGTTAGCGCCGTTCTGGATGAGTTTGGATTTGTCATTTACCAGATAATAATCAATCAAAGTATCGTTCAAAAGCTGAAATAATTCCATTAGAAAGGCACCGGAGCCACAGGATATGTCAGCTATTTTGGAAGTTAGAATGTTTTGATCTGATTTCCCATTTAAATACGGAACTACGGTTTGAGCTAATATAGCTTTTATGATATAATTTGGAGTAGTAATAATATCACGGTCAACATTTTCAGGTTTTCTGACAAGTTCAATTATTCCGTCTTTTACAGTGAGTTTTTCAGAGAGGAAAATTTCATAAATACTTCCTAAAATTTCAGATGAAAATACAGCAAAAGAGTAGGGGCTTTCCGGATAGTAGAGTTGTTTGATAATTATCCAGAAAACGGAACTGATTTCTCCGATGATCTTTGCGGAGAGAAACTGGTCAAAAAGACCGGAATTATATCTCTTATCTGCATGAACAAATTTTTTGAGAAGCGCTTTGAAGTCCTGTCTATCTGCAAACTGAAGCAAGGTCTGGTAGGTTTCCAGATTCCTGTCTTCACATACTCGCAGAAAGATTATCCTGTTTATATAGCTTTGAACGTAGTCATTGAGTAAATGCTCAGAAAGCCCGGGATCGTGTTTGTATATTTCTTCACCTAATTGTTTTCTCCATTCGTTGATTTGATTCAGAAACAGGTGATCGATACTGAAGAGGCTTAGATTTTCTGCAATACTTTTCCAGTTATCATCAAACTGACCGCTGTAAACTGATTCTCTGCCAAGTAAGTTTTTCAGTTCTTCAAATTTGTCGGCATATTCGGTGTAGTGATACTTTTTTATTAACGCTTTATTATAATTGTCATCTTTTTCTACTTTTACGGAACAATCATAGATCAATAAGAATTCAAAATTAGAAAGAACCGATACTTTTAATTTTGCTGTAAATCCGTATCGTCGTATCTGTTTGGCATTCTCGATGTTGTTTTCGATGGAAATGCAAGGTTTTTTAGCTTCTACAAAATATTTCCGTTCTGAATAAAGCCTGAAAGTATAATCCGGTTTCTTGGAGTTTTCAAAAGCGTTTGCTGTTAAAACTTCTTCCAGTAACACTTCTCGTTCATTTGTGGGTTTTCCGGCTGTGTTTTTGATGTCCCACCCAAGAAGTTCAAACAGTGGATCAAGAAAATCTGCTCTCAATTGCATCTCATTATAAGTAGTATTGAGATAATTATCTCTGTAAGTATGATACTTGGACACAAGGTCTTGTAATGTCATTTTCATTAACTCCAGGCTTATATATAACTCATCATAAGGTTAAAAAGTAAATCTGCTGCTGTATTCACAGACTACTAACCCACAATTTCTACAAAACACTATCATATTTTATTTTCTCCCTTGAGTATATAATTCAAGAAACTATTTTCGTGTGGAAAATATGTCAACTAAAATTAAAGACAGCAGAAATTTGTCATTGATTATATCGCTGATATTATTATTACAATAATACCTATGAGTTTCATTATATGGTTATAGCTAATTTATTCTTATTTGATTTAAAGAGATTGCTCCAATTATAGAATACGGTTTATCCGGGCTAGGTATTAATGGATAAATGGTTCATCCCGGATAAAGAGATAAAAACAATCCGCAGTATCAAAGTTTATATACGGTTGTGCAAGGGCAACTCAGGATGTGCGGTTACTTTTTTAAGTGGGATTTAATGATTTCAATCTGATTCATTAAATTAACATAGAAAAGTTAAAAATAGGGGTATCTTAGGTAAGTAGTTAGTGGTAAGTCGTTAATAGTTTGGGACTTGAAATTAGGAACTTGGAAATCTGTATTAGTGAAGAAAGCTGTTTTTTTTTAAAAGTTAAATATAGGGGTATGTATCTTCAAAAAACGGCAAAAATGTTAGGATATACTGTAACTTACATTATAGTTGATAGTTATGACCTAACATTTTCCTAACATTTCTAACATTTTGCTATCAATAAATTGGTGATTGGTTGTTGTTGTTTGGAAATATATTTTGTAGTAGTAAGATGTTTTTTTAAAGTTAAAAATAGGGATATGTATTTTCAAAAAAGGGCAAAAATGTAATATTTTGCTGTAACTGACATAATAGTTTATAGTTATGATATTACATTTTCATTACATTTATTACTGGTGACTGGTGAATTGTGAAATCGAAGGTGACTGGTAACTGGTAAATAGTGGATGAGATTTTCTTTCTTGGAAAATCTAAACAGCATTCATCAACATTCTTTAAAATCCTTAAAGGTACGCTGATGCTCGAAAATTTGGAGAAGATACTAACGGAAAAGAGAATTGCATACAATTATGCATTCGTGAATATTTTTGTTAAACACTAATTTACGAGGATTTTTTATACGAATTACGAATTACGTCTTCTTAATATTTTTATTGACAAGAAGAGAAGTAAATTGATCGTAAGGTTTGGAGGATCGAATGAAAGCTATATCATGTTTATTGGCAATTATAGTTGTAGTTTTATTGATTCTATCCTGCAGTGATGAGCCAACCATGGATGATCCTAATGATCAGATTTAATCGGATATTAAGAAAATAGTAAAAAATAATATAAAAATATTAGGAGGAAAAGGAAATGAAAAAAAGGGAGATAATTTACTTTATCATTTTGACACTATTATTAGTGGTTTCACATTCGGCTTATACTGATACCCGTTTTGCAGCAATTGATGGCTATTGTTACCTGGAAGGTGAAGAAAGCCATGAAGGTACAAAAATACTTTTTAATGCCGTATCTTCTTCTGCTAATACAGATAGTACTTATACTAATGCTGACGGTTCTTTCCTGATGGGTCTTAGTGAAGGAATTTATTATGTCCAGTATTCGCATGAAGGCTGTCAGCCTTATGTTATCCCCGGTGAAATTAACTTCTTTGAAGATACTACACTTGATGATGTAACCCTTTCTGAAGAATTTTTGGGACAAGTATCCGGTCCTCAAAGTGGTATCTGGACTTCTTATCATACATACCAGGTAATTGGAGATATTTCTGTAAGTAACGGAGATACACTCATAATTGAACCTGGTGTTACTGTTAGATTTATGGATTATTATTCATTTACAATCAATGGGAAATTAGTGGCAGCTGGAACTGAATCCGACAGTATTCGTTTTACTTCCGGACAGCCAACTGCAAATCCCGGTAACTGGAACAATATAAGATTTGAAAGCAATTCTGATGATAATAGTATAATCTCTTATGCAATAATTGAGTATGCGCATAATGGGATATATTGCTCTTCTTCTTCCCCTACTATCAACAATAACACGATCAGTAATAATAATTTAAAAGGGATCTACTGCTATTGGTCTTCTCCTACCATAAGCAATAACACGATCAGTAATAATAATGATGATGGAATCTACAGCACTTTTTCTTCTTCTCCTATCATAAGCAATAACACTATCAGTAATAATGATTATGGAATCTCCATCAATTCTTTTTCTTACCCAACTATCAGCAATAATACGATCAATAATAATAATTATGGAATCTACTGCTCTTATTCACAGACCATTCTGAATAATATTTTTTACAATAATGACGTAGGTGTCAATGCTTCTTCATCAACTTCATCATTGGAACATAATCTATTCTGGCTAAACAATGATGCTGTTTATGGAAGTTATATTCCGGCAGCATTTGGCGAGATTGTAGCTGTAAATGCTAACGGTGATTCCTGTGATACTTATTTTAAAATGACTATCCGAATGTCTCCGTAAAACTTGACAATAATATTAAAAAGGGG
>CAZAHZ010000172.1:0-7452 GCA_964485055.1 uncultured Candidatus Cloacimonadota bacterium | reverse complement strand
GCGGTGCAAGTCCACTTAGCAGCAGAAATTCTGTTAATTTCGGGGGGATGCCAGATTAAACAAACTGGAATAACTTGACTGATAAGGAAATAAATGTGAAAATCCGACATAGAGAAATGAAAAGATTTTGGAGGATAAATGAGAAGTCTGATATTTATAATAATTTTAATTTCCACTTTATGTCTGATGGGTGAAGGGACACTGTTTGTCGGGCTGGAAGGCTCTACACCGCCAACTTTTATATCCGATATGGAGGGCTTTCCTAATGTAAGCTGGACACAGCATTTTTCCATGGATGTCAGCGGAGCAGCAGCTACGCCTGATGGCAGGATCTATCTTTGCGAAGGTGCATTCACCACGCATCTTTATCAGGCAAGTCTGACACTTGATCCGCAGCAGATATGCACAATAGCAGTGGATATGAGTGCTCTTGCTTATGGTCGGGATACGTTGTGGGGTTATTCCAACTATGCAACGCCGCGCGGGATATACAGCATTGACACGGAAACCGGAGCTACTGAACTGGCACTTGATGTCGGGGAATACCGTTTTTTTGCTCTTGATTATAATCCTGATGATGACCTTTTTTATGGTTATACCGAATATGGCACTTCCGGTCTTTACTCCATTAATATTGATAATGGAGAGATGATCTATCTGACCGGCTCAATTCCTGCCACTAATGGTCAGGGACGCGGTATGGCTGTAGGCGATAATACGGTTTTCCTCACAGCTACTCGCGGTGATGACGGCATTCCTTATTTTGCCTATGACATCGCCCAGGGAATTGGCGGAGTCTGGGTGGAATTTCCCAATCCCTATCCTGATTATCATTCCACGGGTGGTGCTGCCTGGATTGCTGCTCCCGATGAAACCGTGATCATCTCAGGGCTGGTTGTCAGAAGTGATCATCCCGAACTGGGCTTACCCGATTGTATTGTGACACTTAACGGGCAGGCTAACTATGAAGCCACGACGGACGAAAACGGTGAATTCCTGTTCCCGGAAGTATCATTCAATGATGCCTACGCTCTGAATATCTCTCATACAGGTTATGAAGCTTATGCTGCAAATATTGTAGTTGCAATTGATGACATTGACCTGGGAACAATTCTGCTGAATGAGATTGCCTATCCGATAGAAAATGTGCTTGCTGAAGAGACCGTGCAATATGAACAAGTAACTATTAGCTGGGATGCTCCGCAACCGGAAGACAGAGAACTGGAAGGCTATATCGTTTTCCGCTTTCTGGAATGCTTCAGCAACGAGCCTGAACTCTGGGAAACATTATCTGATGACCTTATTGATACGCAGTATATTGATAACACCTGGGCAGAACTTCCTGCCAATTTCTGGCAGTATGCCGTTGCTGCTCAATATACTAATGGAATAATAGCCGAAGCTATATTATCCAATCCGATTGAGAAGATCGTTACCGGTATCAGCGAAAATGAAACTGTCCCGGCTGAAATCCTTTCTATCAAGTCAATTTATCCTAATCCCTTTAATCCTGCAGTTACCATAGCATATCAGCTCAATGAAGCAGCATTTGTGGAAACAAGTATTTATAATTTGAGGGGGCAACTTGTGAAGGTGCTGGACAGAAGTAACCGGCAAAGCGGAGAACATCTGATAAGCTGGCAAGGAGTGGATAAATATGATAAATTCCAGCCATCAGGTATCTATATGGTTAAAATTATGGTCGATGGTAAAAATGATGAAACAGCTAAAATACTGCTGTTAAAATAAGGAGAAAGCATGAAAATACTATTACTGATGATTCCCATTCTGCTGCTGCTGTTTGCCTGTACGTCAGATAAAGAAACAGATTTTTTTACTACAGAACTTACTACGGAAATTGACTCACTGCTCAGCGGGATAATGACAGATGAAAATCTGCCCAGCATAGTAGTGTCCATTGAAGTAGATGGCGAGATTTATAACTATTGTGCCGGTTCTGAGGACTTGGAGACTGGGACTGAACGGAAGCTGGATTCTCAATTCAGGATAGCTTCTATCACTAAAACCTATACTGCAACTTTGATTCTGATGCTGGCAGATGAAGGGCTGCTGGATACTGATGATTATCTGGTGGAATATCTGCCAGAATTCCCTAATGCTGCCAGTATCACGCTGAGAAACCTGCTGATGATGCGCAGCGGAATTGCAGATTATGCTAATTCCGACTTTCTGGAGATCATCTATGCTCAGCCCTTTATAGAATTCGATCAGGACTCACTGATCGCCATGTCTGCTGCCCTGGAAGATGATTTCACTGTTCCTGACGAAAACACGGTTTATTGTAATGTGAATTATACTATTTTGGGTAAAATAGTTGAAATTGTGACCGGGAATGATCTTCTTTTTGAATACAATAACCGAATTATTAAGCCTTTTGGTTTGGAGCACACTTATTACCCTCTGCATGGTGACTACGTGGTGCCAGGTAGTTTGCACGGTTATTGCTGGGAAGAAGACCATTTTGAAGATTACACGGAATTGAATCCCTTATGGGCAGGAGCAGCAGGAGCTATGATTTCGAATATTGCTGATCTGCGAACTTATGTCCGCTGGATGTTCTACGGATTTGATCTCAGCCCGGCAATCCAAGAGGAACGCCTGCAAACAATGACTATGCACGAAGCACCGGACTGGTTTCAGTATGGAGAAGGGATAGTAAAGCTGGGTGGATTCTATGGTCACACTGGCACAATCTTTGGTTTTTGTACCGATATGTGGTATCAGCCGGAAAGCGATGCTACAGTGATAGTCAGCGTCAATCGTCTTGATCTGGATGATCACTCGCAAGCTACTCAGATATTTTTGCAGGTAAGCCGTCTGGTATTTCCAGAATATGTCAATTGGTAATAATTCTAAATACAACAAAAAAAGCCCTGTTACAGGGCTTTTTTTTGCTATCTAAAAACTATTTCATCAGGATCATTTTGGCGGTAACGGATGCTGAGTCAGTGATGATGCGGTAGAAATATACTCCTGAGGGCATAGCCTCAGCGTTCCAGAGGATATTATGCTTTCCGGCTTCATAATAATCATCGGTTAACAATTCAACCTTTTGTCCTCTGACGTTATAAATTTCGATCTTAATCTTACCAGGATTATCAAGCTCAAGGCTTATAGTAGTTTGAGGATTAAATGGATTTGGATAGTTTTTTACAGTGATCCCCTTTGGCGGGATCTCATTCGGATCATTATCCACCGGAATAATGCTTATGGCAGCATACTGGAAAGTGGAGCCATTATTCAGACCTTGAGCCTAGCTGTGAAAGGAGCCATAATCATTATCATCGAGAAAGAAAAGGTGCAAAATAGTATTATACCATCCATCACCTTCGAGACGGTCACCCGGATAAACGTAACAGGGGATCATACCGTTTAGTTCTTCCAGGTAATTCTCACTTTCGGGATTGGCATTCAAAAAAAGAGGATCGCTCCAGGTGTAACCCCAATCATGTGATAAGCAGATCGCTATTTCCGGTATCGCTATCCAGGATTCGTAACCTGCGGTACCTTCATTAGCTTCCTTGGCGTTAAGACCATCCACCCAGACATAAGCCATAGTACCATTATCAGGATTGCTTGTCAGATAATATTGATTATAATAGAATGCTGATGCTTCATCATAATGGAAAATGGGCCAGTCCATTGCCCACTTCGGCATATTATCATCATAAGTTTCGTCATATTCGCCATCTTCATTCAGATCCCAGGGTTTCATGGGAATACCGTCATAGGGATTTGCGCCTCTGGGATACACATCTGTAAAGCTGAATTCATGGCTATTCAAATCAAATCTGAATACTTTGGGATATATCTGATACCAGAGCGGTCGGTAAAGGCGTAATTGATCCTGATCTATATCAAAGAGAATACCAAGAGCACCTCCCCAGGTAACACAGCTTCCGTCCTCCGTTGGATATAGATTGAACCTTCCTGAATTAATGAAGGTCTGGTAAACTGCCTGATACGGAACTGTGGGTGAGTTTTCCAGGTCGGAATAAAGATAATATGTATCCCCGCTTTCCGGGTCTATCCAGGCAGGATTGTCCTCTTCAATCTGCATATCCTGATAATATTCCACAAATTCACTTTCACCGTAATTTTCATTAACAAAACAGAACAACTCATCAGGATCATTATCCACGTCAGAAACTCGATACCCGGCAAAAATTACTTGATTCTCGATTACAGTAAAGGAATAGAAGGGACGATACCACATAGGATCTTCGGCATTCCAATTGTCAAAAGTGGCAATAGTGCGATAACTCCACTCAAGGTCGCTTTGATAAGCCAGGTCATTATTATCAAAATCTGCCCAGCAGAGTATCGGATTTTCGGAAGGTGCTGCTACTGAGCCGTCCGAAATTTCATTATTGGATGCCACCACATACACGCGTTGTTTTCCGGCAATAGGTGAGGGACCTATAGCCAGTTGGGGCAAGGCAAATTCATCATTATAAGTTGGATCAGGAATTGGAGGATCGTCTGAATCAATAACTGTGACAGGTTCTTTCCATAAGCCAGGTGTATGTATAATAAAGTAAAGATCATAGGTAACAAAGCAATCAATGGTTTCGAGTGTGTCGGGAATAACTGTATGCCAGGAGGCAAATACATCTCCCGAAATATGATCAACTTCCGCATCACAATAATAGCCAGCTTCACCCAGACCTTGAGAAGTCATCACGTAGCCACCGGCATTAATGTAGCTGAAGCATACTTCACTAATATCAGCCTGGTCTTTAACACGATAAACGATGTATATGCCTCCTCCGTTGTCTTCTGGTTGCGAAGAAATTGGCAGGGCACTATAACACTGAAAATAGTCTGCATAATTAGATAATAACGATTGGGGAGGAGTGTTCCATTCATAATCCAGGTGATCACGGGTTTGGGGTCTGGTGACAGATTTTACCGATACTGAAAAATCCGGTGTAGCTTTTTCTGTTCTAACAGGTATTTTCTCAGCAAAGGTAAAAAGTGATAACACCAACAGCAAGCAGAAAATGAAGAGCTTCTTCATTATTTCCTCCTAAGGTTTATATTATCAACCTGAGTACCAGAAAGGTGATTCCCCCGAAAATTGTCACTCTTCCGATACCAGTTTAATACCTTTTGTGAGCTGCTGTATAGCAGATTATAAAGACCAACAATTAAATTACATTCCACGGTAAATATTATCGTTAATATTTTCTAAATGTCAAGTAATAATTTTTTTTTGACATCTCAGAGAGGAAGAGACTGTTTAAAAAATTTTCAGTGCTTTCTCCGTAGGAGATATTTAATTGTAGCCTCAAGTTGGAGCATAGCGACTACCTATGGTTATTTTTAATTTTCTCACCTACTCCTCCACAAACGTCGGTGCAATCGGCGTTTGTGGAGGGGTGGGTGGCTTTGTTTTTATATTTCCCCTGGGTAGTCGCTGCGCTCCAACACAGGCTACAAATAAATATTCCCTACGGGAAAATGACAAATTGTCAAATCTTGGTTATTTTTCATAAATGTGCACTATTTCCTTAGTTTACGATAAATTATCCTTATTTTTCAATGAGTTAGCTTGAACAGTCTCCTCCCAGAGAGTTAATTGGAATGTAATAAGACCAGGATGGTCTGTGTACGCAGGTTCTCAGCTTCGATTTAATCGTATCACTCCATCACTCTGGAAAACTCAGCTTTTGTATCTCATACATTAGCTCTCTTCCCTTATGCCACTTGCCATCTATTTTATTACATAAAAAAGAGCCAAAACTGTGTACATTATCATAAGTAAATATTGCCTTATTATAGCCTGCATCAAAAACTATGGAAGAAATTGCTGGCTGACTGTATAAATTTGGCTTACCTAACCAGTGCGATTCCTGTACACTTATATATTTATTCAGAAAATTCATTCTTTCTTTCAAATCCTTATCATCCGTGCCAGATTTGGAAAAATATATCAGCAAAGCTTCCCTGATCGGCTTATCAAAGTAAATTATTTTTTTTTCAATATTAACCGTAGGATGAAAATCATGAATAACTATCTCATTTTTGACATTATAGAATTTTCCGGGATTGAATACTGTCGATTCCATTTCTTCTGTAATTCTTATTGTATCAGTTAATGTAACTTTTATATCAGTTTTAATTGTGTGATATTTATTGCCTTGCTCTCTATGAATTTTATACAATTCAGGATATATCTGTGAAAAGAGCAGATATGTTTCTCTTTCGTAATCTACGGCATCAATTCCGGTTTCAGGAGAATTCTTCATCTGCCAGTTAGAAAACAAATCAGCCAGAAGCGTGACATCACCAGCAGCATAAGCAGCGTCAAGCCTGTCTGCGGCAATATTCTGAGACAGATACAATTCCGAATGGCGGCTATCAAGAACCAGCATCATGGACTCATTATACATACCCCAGTCAGCGAAATGTGATTTCGAACAAGCTATAATGATTTTCTGGTTGTCAATAATGGCATAATCTCCGAAACTTAAACAAAAATCGGTTAATAACTCGAAATTTATATCTCCAGTATGCGAAATTATTGAGAGTGAATCTTTTAATTCTGATTGCGTGAATATTATCTCTTCCTGCGGCTCAGGCTCAGGCTCAGCTTCCTTGATTCCTTTGGAAATTAAATTCCCCTCAAAATCATAAGTAATACACTGATCTCCTTGCCACTCACTAAAAATTATCCTGTTTTTCTCTATTTTCATAGTACAATATTTTTCTTCATCTTTTTCAATTATTGCTGCTTGATGATACAAAACCCAATCATCCTTAAAAGAATATCTAATAATGTGTTTCTTACTCTGGTAAAATAGAAAGCAGTTATTATCATCAAAATATAATTTCCAGCCACTTGTAATGGGTGTCCAATCTATTTCAGGTTCTAATATCAGCCTCTCTTCTGATTGAGAAAGTTCACTATTCATTTTACAAAGATATATTTGGTTCTTCCACCGGGTAATAATCTGTTTCTGACCATCCTTCTCAAACTCAATGATATTTGATCCCTTTAGTTTTAGTCTGTCCAACAATTCTCCCTGCTTATTTATATAGGTATATTCGGTGTGCTGTCTATTAATAAGCAAAAAGCCATCCTGATAAGGTACAAACTCATGAAAAAATAATCTTTCAAAGACTTTCTCTTTAGATTGCAGATTTAATTGCAGATCAAATTCATAAAGATAAAGGTCGTCCACGTTTTCAGCTAAAGCATAAATAGTGGAATCCTGCACAATTATACCGCTGAACACAGGTGTTTCATCATCTATAAAATACAATGGCTTTCCTGATTCAGCAGCAAAGAGTGATGACAACATCATCAATGAAACAATAATCAGTGCATTCTTCATGATCCATTCCTTAATTCATTTTTCCTGAGCAAATTAATAAAAATGACTATCCGTACAGCTCCGCATAAGTAATTCCACTTGAATTTGCACA
>CAZAHZ010000171.1:0-7493 GCA_964485055.1 uncultured Candidatus Cloacimonadota bacterium | reverse complement strand
TTATGGTCATCGTTACTTGAAGAATAGATTAAAAAATGATACTCAGCAATAAAACATATTACACAGGGCAAGAAGGTGCCGCAAGAAGCTCCACAAAAGAGTACATAAGATTTTTAGATATTGCATCTGGTTCATTAGCTGAACTCGACACTCAATTTGTTATTGGTTATGAACTTAAATATATTACAAAAGAAGTTAGCCAGAATATAGAATTTGAAATGGAAAGAATCAGTAAAATGCTACATGGTTTAATGAAATATTTAAGAGGATTAGATAGTTGAATATGAGTTATGTGTAATGAGTTATGGGTTATGGATTAAATGTTTACAGAATTTATAACTGTTAACTATTAACTGTTAACTCATAACTTTTGACTCTTAACCCTTAACTCTTAACGATTCTAAGGAAGATTATTATGATTAAAATCCCTTTATCTGAACCATCCTTTTCCGGCAAAGAATGGCAGTATCTTAAAGACTGTCTTGATAGCGGCTGGGTTTCCACAAGTGGCGGATATGTGCAGCAGTTTCAGGATAAGATATGCGAATTAACAGGTGCTAAATTCGCCGTAGCAGTCATGAATGGCACTATAGCACTCGATCTGGCATTGCGTCTCTTGGATATTGGACCGGGAGATGAAGTGATCGTGCCGACCTTAACTTTTATCGCACCGGTAAATTGTGTGTATCATACGGGAGCTGAACCGGTATTTATGGATTGTGATGATTACTATAATATTGATGCTGAGAAAGTTATAAAATTTCTCATTGAAGAAACGGTTATGCTGAAAGGAGAATCTGAAACCTCAGAAGATAATGTTTGCATTAACCGGACTACCGGTAACAGGATTGCGGCAATAATTCCTGTGCATGTGTTTGGAAATGCCTGTGATCTGGAAAAATTATTACCCGAATGCAAAAGAAGAAATATTATGATTATTGAAGATGCGGCAGAAAGCATGGGAACCAGATATATAAAAGGAACTTTGCAGGGAAAATACACCGGAACAGTCGGAGATATGGGTTGTTATTCTTTTAATGGGAATAAAATAATCACTTGCGGCGGGGGCGGAATGCTGGTTACAGATAATGAAGAACTGGCGAAACGGGCTATGTATTTAAGTTCTCAGGCAAAAGATGATCCGGTGAAATATGTTCATAATGAAGCGGGATATAACTATAGGATGACCAATCTGCAGGCTGCTTTAGGTTGCGCTCAATTGGAGCAGCTTCCGGAATTTCTCAGAATAAAAAAGCAGAATTACGAGTATTACAATAAAAAATTTGAGAGCAATGCGGATTTTGGCCTGGCTGCAGTTCCTGATTATGCAGAGCAAAATTACTGGTTATATACGCTACGCTCACGAACAAGGGCATTTACTGCTTTTGAATTGATAGAAAGACTCAAGGTAGAAGGAGTAGAAAGCAGACCGGTATGGAAGCTAAATCATGAGCAGAAAATGTATGCAGATAATACTGCATATCACATTGAAAGAGCCCGGGAGTTATACTCCGGAACGATCAATATACCTTCTTCATCAAGTTTAACTAAAGAAGAAATGGACAAGGTTATAAGCTCAATTACAGCGGGGAGGGTAAAACAGGAGAAGAAGGAGAATAAGCAGAATAAGCAGGTTCTACTGATTGGAGGAAACGGATTTATCGGTAGATACCTGGCAGAAAAGTTAGATGATCTTGGATATAAAGTTTTTATAGCAGACAGAAAAAATGTTCCGGAATCTAAATTTGACTATATATTTACTGATATAACAATGCCGGTGAGAATTTCAGGTAATTATGAATATGTATTTCATCTTGCTGGAATTTCGAATGATGGATCAGATGATCCCATGCATTATGAGAGTATTAACACACAGGGAACGATCAATGTTTTAGAATGGCTAAAAGAGAACAAAGTTAGGAAATTTATATTCTTATCTTCAAGTAGTATTTACGGAAGGAAATTTTGCAAACCTGTTGATGAATTGAATATTCCCAATCCTGAGACAGCTTATGCAGTCTCGAAATTATCAGCGGAGAAATGGGTAAAACTATATTGTACTCGTTATAAAATACCGGGACTGATTTTCAGGCTTTTCAATGTATACGGAGCAGGGATGTCAGATTTTACCAGTTTTGGAGAGATAAAGAAGCAGTTAGAAAGTTCTTCGAGTAAAATTTGCATGAGAAATGTCCATGATATTATAGATATTGTGCATATAAAGGATGTCATTCACGCAATTATACAAAGCTTGAATAAAGACATCTCAGAAGTTGAAATATTGAATGTTTGTAATAATAGAGGAATATCAATATTAGAATTAATCAAAACTTCAATGAAAATTCTAAATATTAGTAAAGAAGTTATCAGTGAGAAGTCTGAGTTGGAAAATTATCGTGTTGGAAACTCCGCAAAAATAAAGCGATTTTTAAACTGGAAGGCAGATGTTGATCTGGAAACCGGATTGAGAGATTATCTAATTGAAACGAATATTGAAATTTAGGATCACATCTTTGTATTTAAAATCTGAATCCGAATATTTCCAATGAATGAATAAAAGTAATCGATGAAATTTTTTAACCGCATTTTGTTTTCTGGAATATAATCTAAACATGAAAAAGGATGGTAATTTATGGAAAGAGTAGTATTCGTTTCAGTACATCCGGATGATGAAACATTAGGGTGTGGAGGAACAATTTTAAAACATTCTTCGAATGGAGATGAGATATATTGGTTAAATATAACAAATATTAGTATTTCTAATGGTTACTCAGAACTTGAAGTTAAAAAGAAAAATGAGGAAACACAACTTGTCAGTACAGAATATGGATTTAAAAAAGCATTTCATTTGGGATTACCTCCAATAATTCTTGATACGATACCATTAAGCAGTATCATACAACAGATTGCCTCAATATTCAATGAGATCAAACCAGGTATAGTTTATATAAATCATGCAAATGATGTTCATACCGACCATCAGATATGCTTTGATGCAGTGTATAGCTGCACAAAGAATTTTAGATTTCCTTTTATAAAAAAAGTTATGTGTTATGAGACAATCTCAGAAACTGATCATGCAGCAGTAAATATGCGTAATAATTTCAATCCAAATGTATTTGTTGATATAACTGACCATTTTGAAAAGAAATGCGAAATATTTAAAGTATATGAAACTGAAGTAATGCCTGATAACCTGCCAAGGAGTATTTCCGCCATACGTTCTCTTTCCAGCTATCGTGGATCTCGAATTGGTGTGAAATATGCAGAAGCATTTCAATTACTATTTGAGAGGGTATAAATTGGTTTTAACGATACACCAGCCTTCTTTTTTCCCGTGGTTAGGATTACTTGATAAAATAGCGAAATCAACTGATTTTATGTTTCTGACAACAGTACCAGCATCAAAAGGATCATACCAGTATAGGAATCAATTGTTATGTAACGGGAAAAAGCATTGGATTACAATACCAGTAGCACTTCGGTTGGGAGAGTTATTATGTAACCTTGAAGTAAAGGAAAGTAATAATTGGAAAAGAAGCCATTTAGATAAAATTACAAATTACTACCGAAGAACCCCAGCTTTTGAGGAAGTATTCTATGATATTGAGCAGATTTATGCTAAATGTGATGAAACAAAAGTAATAGATTTAATAAAGGATACTATGACTTATTGTCTAAGAGTATTGGGAATAGAGGTAATATTACACGATAGCCGTGACGGAGAATATTTTGGACAGAAAGGAGAATTAATTCTTGATATTAATAAGAAACTTTCTTCTGGCGTTTATCTTAGTGGCAGAGGAGGAGAGTATATTCGTCCTATGTTGAAAGAATTTGCCAAGTTTGATATCAAGGTTGAATTTCAAGAATTCAATCATCCTATATACAGGCAGTTAGGCAGTAATAGCTTTGTTCCTGGACTAAGTAGCCTTGATTTATTCTTTAATGTTGGGAAAACAGAAGCTAGAAAGATATTCTGGGAAAATGTTAAGAAATAGTTGGATATAAATTTAGGGAGACAAAATCAAATGTTAACCAAAAAAGAATTAATGAGAATTGAGAAAATCTCAATTCAGCCAGGTGCTCGAATAATTGAAGCATTAAAAAAAATGGATAAGTATGGAGTTAAGTTATTAATTTTACATGAAGATTTTATCTTTAAGGGATTATTATCAATAGGCGATATTCAAAGAGCTCTTTTAAAGGGGATTTCAACAGAGGAGAAAGTCAATAAAATCCTAAGGAAAGAGTTTGATGTGGCAAAAACTTCTGAATCCAAGGAATCCCTTAAGCAAAGAATGGTGATCTCAAGAGATGAATTGATGCCAATTCTGGATAATAAAAATAAGTTAGTAGATATAGTATTTTGGGAAGATATACTCCCAGACACTTCTTTTAAAAGGGAGATAAATATTCCAGTAATAATTATGGCAGGAGGGCAGGGGACGCGATTGCAACCGATAACTAATATAATACCCAAACCTTTATTACCATATAAAAGAAGAACAATTATTGAAGAAATTATTCATCGCTTTGCAGAAAACGGATGCCGGGAATTTTATCTGTCATTACGAGAAAAGGGTGATATGATAATCAGCTATCTTGAAGGGATAGATATCCAGGATAATATTACGATCGAATACATTAAAGAGGAAGAGCCTCTTGGCACTTGTGGAAGTCTTAAATTGATAGAAGACCAACTATTTAGTGAATTCATTATCAGCAATTGTGATACTTTGATCAATGAAGATATGACTAAGGTTTATGATTATCATAGAGCTAATAAAAATATAATGACAATAGTATCAACATTAAAAAATATATATTTACCGTATGGTATATTAGAGACAAAAGAAAATGGCTTATTAGAAAAAATAATAGAGAAACCAGACTATACTTTTCAATTAAATTCAGGTGTTTATATTATGGATAAGAGAGCATTACAATTTATAAGTAAAAATGAAGTTTTATCAATGGACACCCTGATAAACAGATTAAAGGAAACGGGAGAAAGAGTAGGTGTTTATCCAATCAACGCTGGTTCCTGGGAAGATTTTGGTAATTGGGAGGTATATAAAGAGCACTTTTTAAGGGGGATAAATGAATAGAAAATATCGAGTAATTATTGGACCATCAGTAATTGCCGGGGTTAGTTATGAATTATCCAAAGCGCTAAGAAGTGTTGGGGTAAAATCAGATTCATTCACATGGAAATCTCAGAAGGAATATATGGGATACAAATTTGATAAAATATTCTATACTTTCCCAGGAACTCCTCCATTTTATTTGTTTAAAAAAAATCCGTTTTACTTCATAAATTTATTCTTGAAGTTCATTTATTTATTATTTTCAATGTTAAAATATAATGTGTATATTTTTATTAAGCCAATAACCTTTCTCCCTAATAATATTGATATAAAATTACTAAAGTTTTTTAAAAAGAAAATAGTATTTATTTTTAGTGGATGTATGGAGAAGGACCCAAATTTTGGATTAAATCAGCCTGATTTTGAATGTAATCACTGTAAGCATGAAAAGAAAAAAAAATCAAGTAATTGTTATAATTTAGAGAAAAAAAGAGAGGATGTGCAAGAATTTGAAAAAATGGCTGATTATATAATTAGTAATAAAGATTGTGGTAATTTTTTAACAAAAAAAGAAAATATGATTTACTTCTTAGCTGCTACTTCTGAAAGTGATAATATTGATCCCTTCAAAAAGTATGAAGTAGAAGAAATCACAATTGTACACCTGCCAAGTGATATGCTAGCAAAACAAACAAATGTTATTGAACCAATTCTAAAACGTATAGAATCCGAATACCAGGTGAGGACTATAATAAAGAAAGATTATTGGGAGAGAGAAAAATTATTACAAACTTTAGAGACTTCACATATTTTAGTAGAATCTTTAGGAGGAATTACTTACGGTGTACTTGGGGTAGAAGCTATGGCAAGAGGATGCGTTGTAATGAGTAGTTATCCTGAGTGGATTTCGGAGAACTATGATTATCATGCAGTTGTAAAAGTAACTGCAGATAATTTGTATTCAACACTATGCAAATATATAGAAAATCGGAAATTGCTTATTGATCAAGCCCAAAAGAGTATTGAATTTTATAAGAGATATCACTCATACGAAGCAGTGGGCAATTATTATAGGATAAAGTTAGATTTATAGATGACTAAATTAAGAGAATTTTCAAGAGATTCAATTATCTATGGAACCGGTAGTGTTCTATCAAAGGTTATCGGATTATTACTCATACCTCTATATACGAGGTATTTATCTCCTGCAGAATTTGGAGTTTTGGATAGTATAAATACAGTGACTTTTTTTATGTCTGTCTTAGCTGGATTAGGTTTGGGAACTGCGACAACCAGATATTTCTTTATTGCAGAAAACCAGGATCAGAAAGGGAGAATTTTATTTACATCCTTAATAATTCAGTTGATTTCTTATGGGTTAATCGTAATGATCGGAATAATTCTGTCCAACAAGATATCACTCTGGTTATTTAAAGATCCAAAGTATCAGCCTGTAGTAATCTTTAGCATACTGACAACTTTGCTTGTCAGCATTTCACGGCAACTCGAAAATATCTACCGGTATTACCAGAAGGCGTATAAATACCAATTTGTGATTATATTAAGAACAATAATTAATCCATTATTATGTGTATTATTCCTTGTTGCTTTTCGGATGGGAGTGTTTGGGATTCAGTTAGGGATGTTTGGAACAACAGGAATAGTACTAATATTTGCCTGGTTTTTCTTTTCTGGTAGGAAATTTGTCCCAGTATTTGACAAAGATTGGGCAATAAAAATGTTAAAATTCGGTTATCCTTTAATTTTCTTTAGCATTGGCTTATGGATATTTTCTGCATCAGACAGGTTTTTTATTCTTCATTACAGAGAAATCACTGAAGTTGGATTATATTCGATAGGATTCAAATTTTCTCAACCAATAATAATGATTAATATGGCACTTGAAATGTCAACAGGAGTAATTTTATTATCTACTTATCAAGAGGATCGAGATTCTGGTAAGAAAGAGACTGCCCGATTAAATAGTTTGATCTGGAATATTTATATATGTATTGGAGTACCTGTAGCAGTTTTTTTATCAATATTTGGAGTTCAATTATTAAAAATATTTACACGAACAGAGTATATACCCGGGGCAATTGTAATACCATTTATAACGTTTTCATTAATTTTACAAAGGAGTATTGATATTACAGGTTTTGGTATGGTCTTAAAAGAAAAAAGCAAACCAATAACAATAATTATGCTAATTACTGCTCTAATCAATATTTTATTGAATTTTTATTTTATTCCCAAATATGGGTATAAAGGTGCTGCCTTGACTACTCTTTTATCTTACATAATATATTTTGGACTTGCTTATTATTACTCTCAGCGACACTTTTATGTAAAGAGAAAAGTATTTGAAAAGTTCATGGGGCAAACGATACATAAAAAGTAGAA
>CAZAHZ010000170.1:5636-7620 GCA_964485055.1 uncultured Candidatus Cloacimonadota bacterium | reverse complement strand
GGTGCAAGTCCACTTAGCAGCAGAAATTCTGTTAATTTCGGGGGGATGCCAGAAATTTACATTTAAAATGCTTGACGCAAAAAAGGTTAATGGTCAATTTAAATTTGCTATCGGAGGTGCTTATGGAAAAATTTACAGTTTCTCTTTTATTAATTCTCTCAATAACTATCTGTGTGCATTCCTCAAACCTGCGAGATGACCTGAGGATTGAAGTCAGCGGTGAACAAAACGGAATCTGGAATACTGGCGAAACTTATCAGGTGGTTGGCAATATCACCGTAAATTCCGGCGATACTCTGCTTATTGAACCGGGAGTGACTATCGAAGCCATGGGTGATTTTGAAATACTGGTGCATGGCACCTTACAGGCTGTGGGCACGGATGCTGATTCCATAATTTTTACCTCCGGTCAAAGTAGTCCTGATGCTTCTGACTGGAAAGGCATTTTATTTGAGCAGCAGCAATCGTCAGAAGGCATTATAGCGCATTGTATTATGGAATACTGTGATCGATGCATCAGATGTTTATATGGTGCCAATCCTGAAATACGGAATAATACATTTCGCTATAACCAGATCAGTATAAGTACTTACCAGTCAATACCTCTATTGGAAAATAATGCATTTTCAGATTCAGGCAGAGGTATTTTTTTACATGACACAATAGTTCAGGCACTTGTGCAAGGGAACACTTTTACCGGTAATGAAATAGGAATTACCTGTGATGATGCAACTTTTTGTCTTCTTGAAAATAACTGTTTCACAGATAATGAAGGTTGTGGAATTGATCTCTGGCATGCTGATGTGGAAATATATAAAAATGTATTTACTGGCAGTATGTGTGGGATTTTCAGCGATTATTCGTCTGCTTCCATGTCCGGTAATCTTTTCGAAGACTGCCAGTGGGGTATCTGGGCAAACGATATTTCAGATAACTGCCTGAACATTAACAAAAACACTTTTGGCAATTGCGAATTTGGTATATATCTGGATGATTTAACGGGTGAATCTCTTATCAGGAATAATATTTTCAGTAATAATGCAACCGGGATCAGTTGCAGTTCTGCTTTCTTTATGAATTTCAGCAACAACCTTTTCTGGGAAAATAACACCAATGCTATTGGGTCTATTTTTGACGGTAACGGAGTTATTAATACCGTAAACTGTAATAATGATCCTTGTGATAAATTTTATAACATATTTCTTGATCCTCTGTTTCTTGATCCGCTGAATCTGGATTATCACCTGTCGGAAGATTCACCTGCCATAAATGCCGGTTGTGATGATCCCGATTATTATGATCCTGATGGTACCATCGCCGATATGGGAGCATATTACTTTCCTGCGGGTCCCGCAATTCCTCAAGCGGCTTTCATAGCCGATCAGTTTTTTGGCTCCTGTCCTTTTACCGTTAATTTTCAAAACCTGTCTTCAGGAGATATTGAAAATTTTCACTGGGATTTCGGTGACGGTTATTTTAGCAGTGAAATGCAACCTGTCCATGAATATACGGCTAACGGTCTTTACAGCGTAACTTTAACTATTGACGGCGCTGGCGGAAATGATATTTTTACAAGGATCGATTACATTGAAGTGAGACCTCAGGTGGAAGTTGCCGGAATTATTCAGGGCTTATGGACGTCTGAAAATACTTACCGCATCACTGACGATATCCACGTCGTCAGCGGAACTACTCTGGAAATAGAACCAGGAACTCAGATAAGATTTATGGGCGCTTATGTCATTAATGTTGAGGGAACGCTGCAAGCCATTGGTACGGAAACGGATAGTATAAGATTCCTTTCTAAAAATTCTCAGCCTGCACGAGGAGACTGGCAGGGTATCGAGTTTTCAGGTGAAAGCAGTAGCGGCAGCAGCATCGAATATGCCCTTCTTACCAGCGGAAATGTGACCATATTATGTGAAAATTCGTCTCCTGTTATTTCTCATTGCCGGATCAGCGACTGCTTTAATGGGATTAATGG
>CAZAHZ010000170.1:0-5626 GCA_964485055.1 uncultured Candidatus Cloacimonadota bacterium | reverse complement strand
TATAATCTTATCTCAAAGTGCCGGACGCACAGCATTATGCTATATGCAAGCGGGGCAGGCTTGATTATGAATAATGAATTTGCCGATAATTACTCCGGCATATTTCTCTGGAGTGGCTCCACACCCTTGATCACTGAAAATATTTTTAGAAGGCATCATTTCAGTATGATCTCCTGCCAGGAAACATCTCCCGAAATTTCATATAATACGTTTACAGAATTCTATGATGCGATTCAATGTTATGGTTCTGAAGCTAACATCCATCATAACCTTTTCAGTTATGGGAATAATAATGCCATTGAAGTCCGGCAATCTGCCAGTCCTGTTATTTATAATAATACTTTTTGTAATTCAGCGTGTGCTATAGATTTCTGGGGTGCAGAATCAGCCGAGATAATCAATAACATTTTTTATGGTAATGAAACAGCCATCAGCTCAGAAGTATTTTTAGGAACTCTCAATTATAACCTTTTTTATCTCAACTTAAATAATTTTGATGGAGATACTCCCGTCTGGTTAGGCTCAATCACTGGAGTAAATTATAATGATGATCCCTGTGATAATGGTTTTAACATTTTTATGTCACCTTTAGTGGTTGATGCCGAAAACAGCGACTATCATTTAACGGAATCGTCTCCCTGCATTGATGCTGGAAATCCGGATGAATTTTACAATGATCCCGACTACACAATATCCGATATCGGAGCTTTTTATTATCAGCTTGTGGTCGATAATGAGGATGATAATATTCCTGTTTCCGATATTTCGCTAACTAATTATCCTAATCCTTTCAATCCCAGCACCACGATTGTCTTTAATCTCCCAAAACCGGAAATTTGCACACTCAAAATCTACAATATCAAAGGTGAACTCGTAAAAACTTTACTTTCTGAAAACTTGAAAACCGGAAAACACACAATAACCTGGGATGGTAAAGACGATCATGATAGTCTTACCACCAGCGGAGTTTATTTCTATCAGTTAAAAACCGGTGACCGGTTGCTTACTAAACGTATGCTTTTGCTGAAATAACAGATTTATATTTTATTGGAGGTAGAGAATGAATCGTAGAAATTTGTTCTTTTTAATCTTTATAGTCATAATGTGTTTTTCTCAGGCTGAAATCATCGAAGTAAGCGGAGACCAGAGCGGCGTATGGGAAAGTGAAAACACTTATCAGGTAGTGGGAGACATTTCTGTGTTTCCAGGAACAATTCTTACTATTGAACCAGGCACAATTATTGAATTTATGGGATATTATGAATTGCTCGTTACCGGTATCCTTCTGGCAGAAGGTACTTTGACAGAATCCATCTTATTTACTTCAGGACTGCCTGAACCGGCACGAGGTGACTGGTTCAGACTGGAACTGGAACATTCCCAGGCTTCCGGCAGCATTATTTCACATTGTGAAATTAGGTATGCTGCTGTAGGTGTATCCTGTTACGAAAATGCAAGTCCGGTCATTCGTGATAACTTGATTCATGATTGTACTTTCGGGATTTCAATATCTGCTGCAGCGCCTTTGATAGAGTCCAATTCTATTTCCGAAATCTTCTATGCTGCCATCCATACCAGTCAGGATTCACCAAAAGTAATTATTCGAGGAAACTATATCACTAATGTTGGTGGCACCGGCATAGAATGCTTTGATTTTTCGAATTGTCTGGTAGAAAACAATATAATCGACGTAAATAATAGTATAGGAATATATTGCTATCAATCGGATTCTGAGATCAAAGGCAATATTATCCGGTATGGCGATGAAGGAATTCACTGTTTTGAATCAGATGCGATTATTTCTAAAAATCTGATCATGAATTGCGTTACTGGAATTTTATCTTCCCCATACAGTCATCCTGAAATCGTAAATAACACTCTATCTGATTGTGGAACCGCTGTTTTCCTCGAGGAATTTTACGAGGATGCTCATATCTTGAACAATATTTTTTATAACAATAACACTGGCTTGCATTTGAATTCCGCAGATTTTATTAACCTGAGCAATAATCTGTTCTGGGAAAATGGATATAATTCCCAGGGGACTGGGCTCACAGGACTGGGGGTACTGACAACTATCAATAATAATGAAGATCCTTGTGATACATATAACAATGTGTTTATGAATCCTTTATTTCTTGATCCCGAAATGCTTGATTTCCATTTGCATTCTGTATCACCGGCAATTAATGCCGGGCTTGATAATTATCATGATCCTGATGGCACGATTGCCGATATAGGAGCATATTATTTTCAGTTAGCTCCGGAAATATCAAAAGCAGCTTTTCAGGCTGATATCCTTTCTGGATCTGCACCGTTACAGGTATATTTTGCTAATCAGTCATCCGGTGATATTGATAGCTTTTTCTGGGAATTCGGAAATGGTATTACCAGCACGGAGGAAAATCCCTTAATTGAATTTTTGCAGAATGGTATTTTTTCTGTATCTCTAACCGTATCCGGTGATGGCGGAACGGATACCTGTATCAGGGAAAACTACATTGAAGTTATGCCCCAGATAGATATATGGGGAAGTGCGGCAGGAGTATGGAATGCTGCAAATACCTATAGAATTATTGGCGACGTTTTTGTTAGTGAAGGTGAAACGCTGGAAATTGAACCGGGTACCCAGATCAGGTTTATGGGGTATTACTCAATGAACATTAACGGAACCTTGCTCGCTGTGGGCACAGAAGAGGACAGTATTATTTTCACTTCCGGAAAATCCCGGCACTTCAGATGCGATTGGGGAAATATAAACTTCATTAATGCCAGCAGTTCGGGCAGTATGATTGACTATGCCATTATCGAATATGGCGATCATGGCATTTACTGCGAAAATTCTGCTCCTGCCATCTCTCACTCAAGGATCAGCAATCATACCTTTGGTATCTATTGTGATACAGGTTCACCCTTGATAACGCAGAACCGGATTTCTCATATTTCCTGGTATGGTATATATTTATCTTATGCCTGTTCTTCCCTGATCAATGGCAATATTTTTTCCGATAATAGTGGAAGTATTAATTTTGGCGGTTCTAACTGTAATCCACAAATTACCGATAATTTCTTCTACAATGACACATATCGTGCCATATACTGTACTGGTAATAACTCTTCTCTTCTTAATATTTCGGGAAACATGTTCCTGAATTGTAATTCCGGTATCGGTCTGCATAGTTCAGAAGCCAATGTACATCATAATTACTTTAACGGTGGTGAAAGTTGTGCTATCGGTTTAGACCATTGTGAAAGTTCCCTGATTTATAACAATACTATCTGTAATAAAAAAACAGGGATAGGCTGTAACCAGGGCGATGATATTCAGATATTTAATAATATTTTTTATGGAATCGAGACTGCTGTTACAACCAACTCTCTTTTCCAGTCCATGGAATATAATCTTTTTTATCTCAATGTGACTGACTATTATGGTCCTTCTCCTGCATGGTTTGGAGTATTGGACAATATTAATGCGAATAATGATCTTTGTGATAGCGGATTTAACCTTTTTTGTTCTCCGCGTTTCGTTGAAGTTGAAAATCTTGATTTTACTCTGACCGAAAATTCTCCCTGCATCAATGCGGGCAATCCCGATCCGCTATATTTCGATCCTAATGGCACTATCTCAGATATCGGAGCCTTCTTTTATCAGCTTGTGGTCAATAATGAAGATGATAATATTCCTGTATCATCTTTCTCGCTGAATAATTATCCCAATCCTTTCAATCCCAGCACCACGATTATCTTTAATTTCCCACAACCGGAAACCTGCACTCTCAAAATATACAATATCAAAGGTGAACTCGTAAAAATTCTACTGTCAGCAAATCTGGAAGCCGGAAAACATACTATTTCCTGGGACGGTAGAGATAATAACAATAAAGAAGCCCCCAGCGGCATCTATTTCTACCGGTTGCATACTGCAAAAAATGATCTGACACGACGTATGCTCCTGCTGAAATAAGCTAACCTGAATAAACAAAAAGCTCTCGTTTCCGGGAGCTTTTTTATTTTCTGCTTCACACCTTGCATCCCGCACTTTTCATCAATGCGTAAACCACATTATCTGCTACTACTTTATCCACAATTGCTTTGGCAATTGTTTCCAATTCCCCGCCTTGCCGGTAATCTGCGGCTGCAATAAAATTTACCCGGTTTTCTCGATATAAACGGCATGCTTCTGCTTTTCCGGACTCCGGCTTATACACCGATATCGAATGACCTCCCTGATCTTTGACCAGCTTCATGCAGGGCACATCAGTTTTGCCATCCCCAAAATAGATCATATTGCTGAATGGCACAGGTCTGTCTTCCTTGGGCACATAATCATTTATCAGGCTGTTATCCCAGACTTTATGAACTCCTTTATTAATGCGAAACAAAAACTGCGTTTTCCCTGTATAATTGATCGCCACTCCCGGGGCTATTGCAACTCCCCTCTCGTTATAGATATAAGAACAGGCAAAAATCTCTTCAAAATTAGACGCTATCCGTGAACCCGCTATTATCTCCTTTATCCCCGATGATAACACGTAATGCCTGGGCTGCATTCCCTTACTGTCAGCATAGCTGTTTATCCGGTCAAACCAGCTTTCCACCCCCTCATAAAATTCTATGCTTTCACCATATCCCGCAAATTTCTCCTTGGTCAATACAACACAGCTCGTCCCTGCACATTTTTGCAGCATCAGCATCATATAAGTTAGGATTGTATCGGCATTATTTTCCACAGCCCGTTTGTTAGCCGCTGCCCAGAACTCCTTCGGCTCAATGTTTAATTGCGGCAGAAAATCATATTCCTGCATGTTCCTCGGCGAAAGTGTCCCATCAAAATCATAAATAAATGCTATTACCGGCTTCATATTATTCTCCCTGAATATTAACATTTCATTTTTATATTAAGATCTTTCTCCCAAAAGTCAAGTAATTTACCTCGAAATCCTGTGCCCTGTCCTAAAATAATTTATTCTTTTCGCGCCTTTCGCGCTTTTTGTTGTAAAAAAAGAATTAGATTTAGTAGTTCTATTCCCTTGCCTTTGATATTGCTTTCTTCCAGCCTTCACATAATGAAATCCGCTTATCGGTTCTGATCTTAGGCTCAAATATGGTAAATTCATCCTTATCAGTATCAGACACCAGATGAAAATCTAATGCTTTTGCTGCCAGCATTGCAGCTCCGAGGACAGTGGTCTCGATCTGCTGCGGTCTGATCACCCGGCAACCTAATATATCTGCCTGAAATTGCATCAGGAAGTTATTTGCTGCTGCACCACCATCTACGTGCAGTTCTTTCAGCACCAGTGCAGCATCACGTTCCATGCACACCAGCACATCACGCGTCTGATATGCCATCGCTTCCAGAGCTGCTCTCACAATGTGAACTTTCCCGCAGCCACTGCTCAACCCGCAGATAATTCCCCTTGCTTCCGTATCCCAGTAGGGTGCTCCCAGTCCTGCAAAAGCCGGTACAAAATATACACCTTCGTTATCCGGCAAACTTTTTGCTATCTCTTCTGTCTCCGCGGCTGTCTGCACCAATTTCAGATCATCCCGCAGCCACTTGACTACCGCTCCTCCCATAAAAACACTGCCTTCCAGGGCATAAGTCACTTTCCCGTCTATC
>CAZAHZ010000169.1:0-7641 GCA_964485055.1 uncultured Candidatus Cloacimonadota bacterium | reverse complement strand
CTTCAACGCAAAGGGCGCAAAGGGGCAGAGGACGCAAAGAATATAATTCAATTACTGATTATAGTTAAAAAACGGCAGATTAACTACTACCCTTCACATCTCACTTTCGTCTTACTATTCTCTTCTTTTCTTAGAATCTTCTTTCGAAAACTAACGTTTTCGCACATTATCACGGATAATGTACTCCTAAACATCCTCTCACTTTCACACCCTCGCCCCTTCTCATCTTCAACTTTTTCCCCCTTTGCGTCCTTTCCCCCTTTGCGTCCTTTGCGTTAAGGATCTTCGCGTTGAGAATTTTTGCGTTGAAGAGAACATTAGCTCCTTTGCTTTGATGTTTTACTTGACATGCTGGTATGCAATCCTTGATATATAAACATGAAGAAAAGAGAGAACAAATACGGAGGATAGATTATGAAGAAATTAATTTTGTCGGGACTTTTATTGTTATTTATAATGGCAGTTTTTGCAGATGGCGAAGACGAAACCACAAATCCGTTAAGCTTTGGCGGTGGCGTGGGAACCGTGATGATCGGAGACCAGACTTATATGCGTCTGCGTTTGACCCCGGAATTAAAAATCGGCAAACTGGGAATTGGTCTGGATGTTGACCTTCTGTTTACGGAAGAAGGTGATATCCGCGAAGAAGACTGGGATGACTGGCAGGACTATGTGAATAAGCTTTATTATATCCGCTGGAGTCAGCGAGGTGACAAGTTTTTTGGTAAACTGGGGAGTTTTGACAGTTACAGCCTTGGACACGGGCTGGTATTTAGCGATTACACTAATACCTTGAATTATCCGCAGGATCGACAACTGGGTTTGATGCTGGGAGGTGGAATACCTTTGATGGAAATGCAGATCGAGGGATTTACTTCTAATATCACCGCTCCGAGTATCTTTGCGGGACGAGTATCTATAGCTCCGCTATATCAATCCGGGATTCCGTTACTGGAAAAATTAAGACTGGGGGTAACGGCAGGATATGACAGCGATCAATATAACGGGGTTTCGGATGATGAAAAGGATATCATCATTAATACAGTGGATACAGATGGTGACGGGATACCTGACGTAGAGGATTTTGATCCTGATGGAGATGGTCTTTTTACAGTAGAAAACCTGATTGAGATGGGGTTTTCGGAAGAACAGATTGCCCAAATTGCCCAGGATACATTATTTATAGATTACGTAGAGGATTTAGATGATCCCCTGGCAGACCTTGAAGTTGATTACCTGGCAGTGCTGGGCTTTGATTATGAGCTGCCGCTGCTGGATACAAAGATGCTGAAAATAAGTCATTACGCCGAACTGTCCCAGATAGTGGATCATGGTTATGGATTTATATTTCCGGGCTTTTCTTCGCAGTTTTCGATTTTTCATCTGAACCTGGAATTCCGTCGATATGCCAAAGATTACCTGGCAGGTTATTTTGATTATTTTTATGATCAGGATAGAGCCTTTCTGCAATATTTTCCAGATGAAGATGATCCAGAAGAAGGGGAATATGACATAATAGTGAAAGAATCGCTTTTAGACAAAACAGTAGCCTCGCGGGGCTGGTATGGTAAGCTGCGGGCAGACCTTTTTAACTTCATGTACGTGGAAGCGGCTTATACTGATATGTATGCGGAAGATGATGATTCCGGCTTGAAATCACTGATCGGGACACTGGGGATCAATACAAAGATCATTCCGAAATTAAAGAATATGGAATTCAAATATTACCAGGTGGACGTTGACAAGATCACGGCAATCATTGCCCCGCATGTGATCATCAGGGGAACACTGCGCTATGAACTGGGAACAGGAACTTACCTGGTCTGGCAATATCAGGAACGTTATATTGACGTAAATAATGATGGGAAGATCGCAGGTGATGAAGAGACGGAACGCGATATTTCCATGGGTGTGGAATTTAAGTTTTAATTAAGGGAGTGATATAAAGGACCTTGGCATTATACTGTCAGGGTCTTTTTTTTATATTATGAGACTACTTGATAATCATTGTCATCTGGAAGAGATAGCACGAGCCGGACGACTGGAAGCCGAACAAAAGTCAGCCCGGGAAATCGGGATAGCAGGCTGGTTTTCATCTGCCTTGAGCCGCTCTGAAATGGAATGGCATCAGCAACAGAATATTCCGGGTATGAAATGGTGTGCCGGGATCCATCCTTACTATGAAAAGAGCAGCGAGAGTGATCTGGATTACCTGGCAGAATTATGTGCCACGAGTAGAATAGCAGCAATCGGAGAGATCGGACTGGATACTCGCAATCCTGATGCGGAAGGGCAGAAGAAAATACTGCTGGCACAACTGGAACTGGCGGATCAATTTGATCTGGCAGTGATATTTCACGTGGTGAAAAGCTATTATGAATTATATAAACTAATAAAGGACAATTTTCCGAAAGTAAGGGGTTTTCTGCATGGCTTTAACAGTTCGCTGGAAGTATTCCAGGCTTTTAGTGAATTTGACATAGGCTTTTCGCTGAATGCCAGGCTGCCGCAGGAAAACGTTGTTAAAGAAATTGTGGAGCGGGGAAACTGGCAAATTGAAACCGACGCACCTTATGCTTTGCCTGCGGGTATGAAAGGGGAATATAATACTTTGAGTAACCTGATCTGGGTAAAGGAAAGGATAGAAAAAATAATGGTTAGAAAGTTATGGAAATAGACCAGTTTTCAAGAACACGATTATTGTTCGGAGCAGAAGCATTGGAGAAATTTCAACGCTCCCGCATAGGAATAATGGGTCTGGGCGGTGTAGGTTCTTATGTGGCAGAGGCACTGGCACGTAGCGGGATCGGAAAAATGCTGCTGGTGGATTTTGATAAGATCAGCGAGAGCAATATCAACCGGCAATTACTGGCATTGCACAGCACCATCGGCAGGCAGAAAACAGAAGTTATGAAAGAGCGGATTGCAGATATAAATCCCGCCGTGGAGGTGGAGATATTCACAGGATTTTGCAATCAGGACAGCCGAAGTGAATTATTAAGCGGTCTTGATCTGGTAGTGGATGCTATAGACAGCCTGGTACCCAAGGTGGGTCTGCTGGAGGATTGCTATAATCAGAAAATAGAGGTTATTTCCGTGATGGGAGCAGCGAGCAGATTTGATCCGGCATTGATCCGGCTGGCTGATATTTCCGAGACCAGTGAGTGTCCTCTGGCACGGCGGGTACGAAAATTTCTAGGACGGAGAGGAATAGAAAAAGGAATACCGGTTATCTACAGCATCGAGCACCCGATTGAGCAATTTCCACCGGAAGCGGGGACGCAGCAGGACTGGTCAGGTGATCGCGGAAGAATGCGGGGAACACTGGGATCCGTGGTCTATATGCCGGCGATCATGGGGATGTGGGCAGCAAGTTATGTCTTGAGGCAATTGAGCGGAGATTTCCAGGAGATGAATAAAAGAAGATAGAACCTAACTCGGATTAACAGAAACCAAACAGGAAGATTATCAACCGCGAAAACCGCGAAAGTACGCGAAAAGAAGAGAATATGTATTCTATTATTGATCCAGGTAGAGCTTTAAAAAGAGAAAAAAACTGTTTTTTTGCCTATGTAAGCTGTTAATTCCAAATGTTTTACAAGCGTGAAAAAAAATCTTTTGCCAAAAAATGTCAGAATATTAGCAGTAAGTGACTAACCTGAGCGATACCCTTTTGCTAATATCACTAATCTCTTTGTTATCTTGGAACTATGAAAAATTTTGAAATACCATAAAGGTATTCCGGCAATTTTTCATAATACAATATCCTCAAAGATATTAGCAATCTTAATCAAAACAGTATCGCTCAGATCAGGTAGAATTTATAAAATGCGGTAATAATATTTTTACAAAAACATAAGAGCTCCGGTTGTATTCGGAGCTCTCATGTTTATCAATTTATTTAAGCAGGACTGCTTTACGGAGTTGAGTGATATTGCCCGCATTGAATTTGAAGAAATAAATACCTGAAGCCTGGTCAACAGCATTCCAGTGACAGGAATGAGATCCCGCAGTCATAAATTCATCAATTAATGAAGCAGTTTTCTGTCCCTTTGCATTATAGACCTCAAGCGTAACATGAGTATCGGTTTGCAGATCAAAGAAGATTTCTGTTTCGGGATTAAAGGGATTGGGATAAATCCCCGTAAGCGATGTTATTGGAGTTAACTCATTCTCATCACCAGCCGTATTCAGAAGTGTGATATCCATATCCATATTATCCACGATCAGCAGGTCATAGAGATCATAATTCATATATCCAGTCCGGTTGATGTGGAGATTATAGACTCCGGGATTTACGTGCAGGTAATCAGCAAGTCCCTGAGCATCACTATTAGAATGATAGATATGATAGAAACTTGTCAGGCTGGTGATAGCATATTGCAGAGGCTGCCCTTCCGGATTTGTGATGTAAAGGTTCACAACGTATTCTGGAGGTGCATCTTTATCCAGTGGATTCGAGAAGGAAGAAATTGATTCAATGCCGTTAGTATGCTGGCATCTGATAGAATAATACCATTCACCTTCATCCAGATACCACCAGGTGGTATCTGTATAGGTGGTATCCTGCAGATTTTCTGCCACGACTTCCCAGTCTTCAGGATGTTGAAAATCATCATGCTGCATCCGGTAGAGTTTATAACCTTCCAGATCACGATTAAGAGGAGGACCCAGGTTTATGCCATAAGCCCGCAATAACAAATTTCCGGCATCGGGATAAGCACTGATATCGCTCCAGGTGCCCGTCTGGTAATCTGTTATGGAATATTGAGTGCCCGCCTGGAAGATCCAGGGCGCACCATCACCATTATCCATTGCCAGATCAGTCCAATGACTGGGAGTGCATATACCAACCAGAAAGCCATTGGGAGCAACTACGGGATTCGGCAGATTATGGGTTCTCCACTGGTTATTGACATTGTTGATAAGAGCAGATTGATAGAGCAGTTGATCAGAATCCGGCTGTCCATAATAATTCAGACCAAAGATATATATCCGTAATTGAGGATGTGTGTGGGCACTGGTGAGATACCACTGAACCTGTTCAATAACCGAATAATAGTGATGGACAGCACCAATAACAGCGCGAGTTGCATTAAGCCCTATCTCATCATGTTGCACTCCGTCATCATACCGGAATTCATAGGTGCTGCTGCTGCCGGGAGAATTCCAGTTTATCACGGTAGAGTTTTCACCATAAAATTCTGCATGAACATTTCCTGCCGGAACTGTTGTCTCATCAACTATTATATCTCCCAGCACCAGATTAGTGCTATTGACATCTACCTCAGCTTCATAGTAGTTATATCCCTCAGCATCCACAGAGATAGTGTAATCCTGATTGGCAAAAACTTCCGGGAATTCATAATATCCCATGGAGTCCGAAACCGTGGAATAATCATTATTTCCCTCAAGCTCAACCTCAGCATCAGGCAGTCCATTGAAAAGATCATCGGAGCCAAAAACATAACCGGAGACTATTACCGGACCTATCATTGTGATCGTTCCCAGATCAATATCCACTGCATTTATATCCACGGCCTGAGTATATGAATTATGATTGGGGTAATTGATCGTGATCTGGTAATTTTCATTAGCATAGATATTATCAATCAGGAAATCACCCAGAGAATCTGAACTTGTAGTATGAAAGGCATAACCGGTAAGGTCAATATCAGCATTTTCCAGTCCGGTTTCCGGATCGTGATTGGAAACTATATGCCCCGACACATCCACAGGTGAAATTAAAGTCAAGGTTCCCAGATCAATATCTGCTTCTAAAACCTCCACGGTTGCCTGATAAGGATTATGGTTAGCATAGGAAACTGCCAGATTATAATCTTCCAGGGCATATACCTGCGTGATCAGAAATTGCCCGTTTGCGGCGGTTTGAACATTATGCGTCTCATATCCCGTTAATGATACCTGGGCATTGCCGAGACCGGTTTCGGGATCGGCTGTTGTATTTACCCAGCCGGTGATATCAACCGGAGCAACTAAAACTATGGTTCCCAGATCAATACTAACCTGTTCAATATTAATAAATTGAGTATAGACATGATGGTTAGTATAAGAAATGCTTATCTGGTAGATCTCATTGGCATAAATACTCTCGATCAGAAAGTTGCCCACGTCATCTGATGTTGTGCTGTGAGTGGCATATCCGGTCAGGACTACATTGGCACCTTCTATGCCGGTTCCAGGATCAATATTGGTAACAATATGACCGGATAGGCTGACCGGTGAGATCAGGGTAAGAGTTCCCAGAGCAATATCTTCTCCATCAACTTCTATAAAATCTTCGTAGGGATTATGATTGGGATAGGAAACCACCAGATCGTAGTTTTCATTGGCATAGACATTCTCGATCAGGAATTGACCATTTGCTGCGGTCTGTACACTGTGAGTGGCATATCCGGTGAGCGTGACATTCGCCCCGCTCAACCCTGTACCAGGGGTTGCTGTAGTATTAACAAAACCTGTGATATCTACCGGAGCAAAAATAGAAATTGTCCCGCAGTTATAATTGGTGGTACCAATGGTTATCGTGTCATAATATGGATTATGGTTTGGCTTAGTGATCGTGAGGTCATAAGTGTTACTGCTATAGACTCCGGGAATGATAAATTGCCCGTTAGCCGCCGTCTGTGCCTGGTAATCGGCAAAACCTTCCAGCGTGATTGTGGCTCCCTGAACCGGAGTTCCTCCACTGGCAGTAACAACTGTGCCACTGACCATTATCTCGATATATTCCTGCAGATGAAAATCAACAGTAATTGTTTGTCCGGCGATGATTGTGGCAGTTGTCATATCAAAACCATAACCATCCAGCGAAGCAAAAAACGGATGCGGACCTTGCGGTACTGCTACAATCTGATAAAATCCACCCGGTGCTGTCAAACCACTCATATTCACATCTTCGATCAAAACCTCTGCACCTGTCAACGGTATCCCGTTCGCATTATAAACATGACCTTCCACTACACCAACCGGACTGGGATCACCTTCTATCACTACATCATCCAGCACTACACCATGCCCCCAGCCACACACAGCTTCAAAAGCTATATAATATGAACTGCTTTCATTAGACAGGTTCAGCGTCTCATGAGTCCAGGCTGTTAAATTATTTGAATAAGTCTGGATCAAAATCCAGTTTCCACTTGGCTCGGTTTTATAATATACTCTCAGTATATCCTGACCCCCCATCCAGACTACCTGAGCATGCCAGAACGACAGCGTGGCACTATTCGACCCGCCTATATTAAGCATGGGTGTTATCAGTTTTGTGGCGCAGGTATCTGCATATATATAGGCATTACGTGCTCCGCTGTGGGGAGCTGAGGGATTACCGTTATGCCCTCCGGTGTAAGTCATCCAGGAGATATTTCCGGTTACATACTGCTGTGTCCAACCAGCAGGTAAAGTGGTATTATTAAAGCTCTCGTTAATGACTATATCTGCTGCGAGCAGCCCCCAGCATATAAAAAATATTACTATAAATATCTTTTTCATTTATTTCCTCCATTATTATCTTTCTCAATAGTAGAAATTTACACCTGCCTTTTTTCTGTCAAATGTTTTGAAATTACATCCTGGCATCACCCCGAAATCTTTAAAAAATATCTTATATACCTTACG
>CAZAHZ010000168.1:0-7714 GCA_964485055.1 uncultured Candidatus Cloacimonadota bacterium | reverse complement strand
TCTGGATTCTAATACTTTTGGTAACAATCTTAATACCTGCATAGACGGGGATGACATATATTTCTGCTGGATGGACAGCAAAACCTCCGAACGCCGTGAAGAATTTGATGACTTTGAAATCGGCTTCAATTGCTATATGCAGAAATTCCGTATCCCAGCAACTGAAATTGAAAATAACGAGATCAGCAGCAGCCTGAGTCTGCAATTATATCCCAACCCTTTTAATCCTGAACTGAATATTTCCTGGGAAACAAATAAAATGGCTACAGAAAACACCGAAATTGCTGTCTATAATATCAAAGGTCAGCAGATCAGAAACTGGCGGATAAACTCTACGATCAGAAATTTAACCTGGGATGGAAAGAATAATCTGGGGTTGAGCTGTTCTTCGGGCTTATACTTTGTTAGCATCAAAACAGGAGGAAAAAGTATCTGCCACAAGGCTGTCCTCCTCAAATAATCCTGATCCGTGGCAGGATCAGGGGTTGTTACAACCACAAAGTCCGTGCAGACCGAGTGTCTGCCCGGGCTTTGTTCACTTAATGTGTTTTTGATGAACTGATGACAAGCATATCACAACCATGTTACTTGCTTTTTGCTGATAGCAGATTATCTTCTCTGATAAATAATTAAAGGAGAAATGAAATATATGAAAATACTCAAGTATGTAAATCTATTGCTGGGACTGGCTTTTATAACTGCCGCGGCGGGGGTCATTCTCTCTCGCTTTGGCTGGGAAGCCATCAGGGGTTCTGAAACTGTCTATGAAATTCACGAATTTGCCGGCACTGCCTTTATTCTTCTGGCACTGCTCCATATTTTCCTGAACCGCAAGTGGCTGAAAAATGTTTATTTTAAAACTAAAAAACAGGAGAAATCATGAAACGAATTATACTTACAGCAGCTATACTGATCATAGCATCTCTGCTTTTTTCCCATCCGGCTTCTGACCTGAAAGCTGAATTCAATCTGGAAACCGCTACCCTCAGACTGGAATTTACTCATAACGTGGGCAATCCTCAAAGTCACTATATCGCGGAAATAGTTGTCTATCTTAACGATAAAGAAATCATCAAACAGACCCTTAGCCTGCAGCAGACCGAAAAAGGGGGCAGCTTATCCTATATCATTCCTGATGCCAAAGAGAATGACACTATCGAGATCAAAGCTACCTGCAATAAATTCGGGTCTAAAAATACTAAATTGACCGTTATATCTCTTTGATACAGCAAAAAAAAACAGGAATTCTGATCATCCATAATCACCCATACTTGATTTTAATTTGTGGAATTTTATAGTATGATTAAGTATGCTGAGTGGGTGATGGGCAGATTTGGTGATAAGGGTGATGCCTGGCTGAAAAGGCTGCCTGATATAATTGATGAATTGTCTGATAACTGGCATTTAAGCAGGATTATTCCTCAAACCACTTCGAATTATAATTATACTGCCTTCTGCATCGCCAGGAATTCACTTAAGGTGTTTCTTAAGATTGGGTATCCTGAATCTGAGATAAGGACTGAGATTGCTGCTTTGCAGGATTTTGACTGCGATTGCGTCATCAAACCACTGGCAGTGGATACGGAGAAAAATGCTATCCTGCTGCCTCGCCTTATACCCGGCACATCGCTGCATAATCTTGATAATGAAGAGAAGCAGAATATTATTGCTGCCAGTCTCATTAGTGATCTAAAGAACCCGCAAAAGACTGAATATGACTATCCTGCTCTAACTAAATGGTTTTGTGTAATCTCAGATTTCCTGAAAAACAATAATCTGTCAATTCCGCGTAAGCATCTGCTGGCTGCCTGGGAGATATTTCTGGAACTGGAAAAAGAAGAATTTACTCCCGCATTACTGCATGGAGACCTGCATCATTATAACATACTCAAACATGAAGACAAGCGGATGATCATAGACCCTAAAGGCGTGACTGGCAATCCGCTTTATGAGACAGCCTGCTTCATGTATAATCCATCCCCGCAATTCCTGAAATATCGCAATCTGAATAAGATCATCCAGAAACGCCTGGCGATGTTTTCTGAAATCCTGGGGTTTCCCGTTGATCAAATGGCAGCCATGGCATATTGCCAGTCCGTGCTATCAGCCTGCTGGTGCCTGCAAGACCAGGAAGATTGCTGGGAGAATGCCCTTTTCTGTGCTGATTTATTCTATTCTTTTCTATAATAAATGCTCTATGCCAAGAAGAAATTAGTTTCAGGAAAATATTATGCCGAAATGTTTATGTTTTAACTGGGAGCTGCTGAATATGCGGGAAAATGTAATGTAAGATTATTTGACAGCGAAAGCCGCTAATGCCGCGAAAGGAAGACGAGATTGCTGGTTTTTTTTGCCTACCCAGACCTCCCTGGTCTGAGTTGGAATTTGATTGCTGGTCGTTGATCACAACATATCTGTCGCGAAGTCTGTCATATTGAGTTTCATCACATGGTGCGCTAAAAAAATACCAAGAAATTTCAATTAGTGGAAGTAATGGTTATGGATTTCGATCAGGAGATGAAATTTTCAGAGGAAAACTTGAGTCAAAACCATTTTAGGGATTTGGGATAAAGATTTAGATAGATAACTACGATTTACTTGACATAGAATATTGTAAAATAATACTTAGACGTAGGATTAATGAAAATATGTTGGAAAATAATACATCATGTTATATTATTTATCAGCAGGAAATATTATGGGAAAAATTTATTGATTGATTCTTATAAATATAGGTTAAATTGATAATGATACAAAATTATCATTAGGAGGAAGATAGTTTGAATGGTTTTCGTGATTTTTTGTTGAGGCTTGGTTATAGTGATAGCTTACTTTCTAATAAGTTGAAGGATAAGGAATTCACATATTCAATTGATGTGAAGAATTGCGATGAAGAAATAGCTCAATCGATTTTTGAAATTAAATATCTATATACCCAAACTGAGAATGATATTTTTGAAGCTCACCTTAAATATTGGAATAGGAATAACACAATTGCTTTTATCGCTGTAGCCGATAGCAAGAGTTATATTATTAATGCAAAAGCAAAACCTGAGAAGAATTGTCTGAGCAGTAGAAAGGTTGTAATTAGTTCATTTGATTATGGTGTAAATACTAAAAACTACGAGGATGTTGACATTTCATATATATCTAAAACATATATGGATTCATTTTATTTCTTTGATTTTGTAATAAAAAATGCAAAATCGAGACTGGAAGTTGATAAAGACTTATTATTAAATCTCATAGCGTTAAGAAGTGATTTAATTGATGCTAATGATATAGAATCAGTCCATTTACTTATTTTAAGATGTATTTTTATAAAATATCTGGAAGACAGGGGAATTCTTGAGTCCAATTTTCTTCTAAATAAGCTTAAAAGTCGTTCAACAAGTGAATTGATCAGTGCTTTTGAGGAGCTAAGTAAAATCAATGGTGACTTATTTAAAGATAATATCGTTGATTCTAACCTAAATTCATACCAGATTGAAAGATTAGAAGTTTTTTTCAGCAGCGATTATTGTAGTAAACAGATATTAATATTTCCATATCGCTTCGATATAATTCCAATTCAACTGATTAGCAGCGTTTATGAAGCTTTTTTAAGTAACGAGGATAAAAGGAAAAGCGGAATTTACTATACTCCTGATTTTTTAGTAAGCTTTGTATTATCTAATACATTGAAAAGAGATATTGCTCAAAACTGTAAATATACGGTATTAGACCCAGCTTGTGGTTCGGGAGCTTTTTTAGTAGAAAGCTTTAAAAGTATTCTTGCCTCATATCCAAGCGGTATAGATTTTCATACGAAAACAAGTATTCTTGAGAAACAAATATTCGGTATTGATACTGATGTTAATGCCTTACTGATAACCGCATTCAGTTTGTACCTGGTATTACTTGAATCAGAAGATCCAGCCTTTATCAGGCAAAAAATTATTGATGCTTACCCAATACTACCAAGTTTGATAGACCGCACGCTAATATACAGAAATACCTTGATAGATGAAGTCTTTGAAAATATGAATTTCAATTACATTGTTGGCAATCCACCTTGGGGTTCGGCAGATAATGAAACAGAAAGAGAAGCAATTGGGGAGAAAAATAGAGCTGGAACAATAGTGACATATAAAAGTGTTTCTGATTATGAACGTTCACAGGCTTTTCTATTAAGAGTAAAAAGATGGAGTGACTCTAAGACAACTATCGCTTTGATAGTAAAAAATTCCATTTTCTTAAATATCAATTCTAAAGATTTCAGGTTTGAATTCCTTTCACAATACAGTATAGAAAGATTCTACGAATTATCAAACTACAATAAAATATTATTCGAGAAAAAGACAATAGGAAAAATAAACAAGAAAACTATCGAAATAGGTGCTACAGAACCTTGTGCAGTAGTTATTTTCAATGTAAATAAAAAAGAGAATAGTGATTTAATATATGTTTCTCCTAAATTGAACCGCTTTTCCGAAAGTGTTAGACTAATTGTTTTTTCTGAAAAAGACAAAAACGTAATCCAGCAAAATGAGTTCAGAGATAACGATATTTTATGGAGAGTATTGGTTAATGCTGATTATGAGAGTTATCAGTTGATACAGAATAAATTAACAAAGATTGAGGGATTTCACTTATCATGCAAAACTGGTTTTCAACCTAAAGCAGATATGGAAAACAAAGGAAAGCCCCTATTTAGAGCATTAATTACTCCCAATGATTTTATTCAATATAAGATAATAAATGAATTAACTAAGTTCAATTGGAATCAAAAATTACATAGAGATAGGGCAAAAAGTGGCATAATATTTGAGGGTAATAGGATATTGATTCCAGCAATGCAATTGAATACCAGTGACAAATTTCAACTTCGTGGAATTAGACTTTCTAAAGATGTTGTTTTTAAAGATGATATTTTGTGTTTTAGAAAGACAGGGAGTGAGGGGGAATTTAAGGAATATGCAGCCATTTTAGGTATTATTAATTCAAAAATTTATGGCTTTATGCTATATCAATTATCAGCACAGTGGGGTAAAGAAGGTGGGGCGAAAAGACCCAAACTGAGAAATAAAGATATAGAAAAATATATGAAGATACCTGAAATAGATTTGTCATCCCCCCAAATAAACAGACTAATTAACTTAGTTGAGTCCATTGAGAAAAATGTTGAAGATGAGAGCTACTTTGAAAAATTAGATCAAATTGATGAAATTGTGTTTGATCTTTATGGATTGCTGGATTATGAGAAAGAGATAATTCGAGAATTTTATCAGATAAATGTTAATAGGAAAAAGATTTTGTCATTAGTAAATCAATCTGATATGAAAGAATTTATCAAAGAGTTTTCCTCAATTTTCGGTATGTTTCTTTCTAAGGATTCAAATCTGTCTGCGTCTTATTATATATCATCTAATATTGGAGCAATTGTTTGTTTTAAGATCAGCAATGAAATTGAACAAAACGAAGTAATTGCAGATCACAATCTTCAAGTATTGAATTTTGTAAAACAGGGACAATTAGAAAAATCGCAAGCTTTTAAGATCATCAATGAAGAGAAAGTAAAAATATATAATGGTCAATCATTCTATATAATTAAGAGTAACCAGTTTAAAGATTGGACAAAAAGGCAAGCAATTATGGATGCAAGAGCTGAAATCAATTTAATACTTAAACAGCTATTGGAAAAATAAATGGATTCCCAAAAGGAATTTATTAATTTTGCTTTGAATCATTTCGGTTATCAGACTCCCAGAGAGTTAATAGAAAGATTATATCTACAAACACTTATAAACTGTTACGAGAACATAAAATTCACATGTGACTTAGAAAATGATATTAGAGATCAATTTGTAAAACAGCTACATCTGACATCTCATGTTTTAGGGAAATTAGTTCAAAATAAGATTGTTTATATAAATTGGGAACGTTGGGTATTCACAGATGCAGATGAATTAGGAAGAGCAGATTTATCATTTTCAATTTCAGGCATTGATTTTTTGATTGAATGCAAAAGACTGAAATATGCCGATATAAATTATATCAGGGAAGGTATCGCAAGATTTATTAATCTGAAATATGCAAAAGGAGATGAATATTCCGCAATGATTGGCTTTGTGATCAGCGGGAATATTTCAGAAATAATCAGAAAATTGAAAGTGAAAATAAATCAAAGCGAATTAGCTCATACCAAGGAACTCATTGAACAGAGAGTTAGTAATTGGAAATATAGTTTTCAAACGAAACATCAGAGAATTGATAAATCAGAAATTCATCTGTTTCATCTCTTTTTTAATATCTCCTCGACCTAATTTGTTATACAGAAAAATATTCGAAGGATACAAAGACTTTACATCCACCATCAGCACTGACCGAAAGAGAAATGAAACTTCTACTTTCTCAGAAAATGACTGGCAGAAATAGAGAAGTTGGAGTTTGAATAATTGATAGAAATCATTGAAGCAATAATTAAAAAAAATGATTGTGAAAATTGTTGGCATTTTATTCGGGCTTTCTCGTTAATGCATATAGCAAGGTGAGTTATGATGAATGAAAAAGAAAATCAAGGAAGTCAAATCAAACCCTGAAAAGGCGAGAGAAATGATATTGAATTGTAGAATTTATACTAAGAATGGTAATTTGAAGAAACAGTATAAATAATGTATTTTTGTTTCCCGCAGATTGTATTGGGATTTCATGGGTGCGATATAGGTTTTTGGGGATCAGGTTAGATTTATTGAATGGAGGTGGGATGATGAGAGATAAAGTAGTGTTTTTGAGATTGGTTGTGTTACTGATGATTTGTTTAAGTGTGCAGGATCAGCTTTGTTCATCGCAGATTTATGAGAATTCTGAGTGTGAAATATTGTATGATTCTGAACTATCAATCAAGGCTTTTCTGGATTGCCTTTTTATTAATTACCAGATTGAAATTGAAAAGAAATTCAGTGATGAACTGGATAGTGAATTGCAGGATTTTAAGGATATTAGTGAAACCTGCCGGGAAGAATTGCTGAAACTATATTTCTGGCATAAATTATTTACCTGTTCTGAGGCTGTTGACGGCAATAATACCGGGATTTGGCAGATTCTATATTTCTGGCATTATGTGAAGCCGAATCCCCGTTATGAAATAGTTCTGCTACCTGATTCTTTGTATTTGAATGAGATTAAACCACCTGTTGGGTATAGTATATATAAAACTTTTGCTGATATAGACCGATCACCACTAATTTATCTAAATGATTTATTTTCTGACAGCAAAGGATATTATCATCCTCTTTGTGGTAAATTCAAAACATTCGGCTGGTGCAGTGAGCGGGAGATGGCATTCAATATGATCCTGAAACTATATGGCTATGAATGTAAGGTAGTGGCATCAGGAGATCATAGCTGGAGCGAATTTTATGGAAAATACAAAAGCTCAGATGCTAAAGAAATCAATCTGATAATAAAAATTGATAATACATTCGATGGTTTTCGAATCAAGGAATGTCCGGCGAATTTCAAATTACAGGAATGGAAAACAAGCCAGGGAACAAGCGATTATGCAAAGTGGTATAACGATAAAGCCAATGACAGCGAAGTATTGAATAAGTTTAAAACATTGAAGATCAGCCCTGCAAGAATAACCGAATTAGATGAAATGATAAGAGAATATTTTTACCAGTAGAGTAGAGACAGGCTTCAAGTTTTCTTTCCACCTGTCCCCCTCATCAAA
>CAZAHZ010000167.1:0-7727 GCA_964485055.1 uncultured Candidatus Cloacimonadota bacterium | reverse complement strand
TAATTGAATTATGTTTCATTCTTAACACCTCTATGTACTTTTTTCTTTTTTATTAGTCAAATATCGTGCCAAAAATTTTTAGAAAATGTGTAATTTCCTTACTATCAGGCAGATAGAATAAATTTGCCGAAAGTAACGTATTTATAAATCGGTTAGAATCGCTGTGTGAATGATATATGTTATATCAAATTTATATAATTCTTAGTGAATTTAATCTTATTTAATGATCACTAATTTTTGAATTGAGGATTTTTCTTCAGTTGATAATTTACAGAAATAAATTCCAGAGCAAATGGTCTCAGAATTCCACTCGATAGTATGTATTCCTGCTTGCTTATTTTCATCGAGCAGTGTTTCGACAAGTTGACCTTTGAGGTTGTATATCTGGATTTTTACTTTTTCAGGATGGGGAAGAGAAAAGGAAATTTGTGTTAAGGTTTTGAAGGGATTGGGACAATTCTGATGGAGTGTTACTGCGTCATAATAATGAATTGTATCATCGATAGCAACTCCCTGCCATTCGTAGGCACCCATATCGATCCTGCCGTTATAAATACGAGGATTTCCATCTAAATCAAATGGTGGAAGATTAAGACCAGTTGTGTCTGGGGTTCCTGCATCTATGCATGGACTATATTGGGTTAGATGATAGTCATCATTTTCTGGATCATTAAACAATGGGTTTTCATAAATGTTTCCCCCAGCATTTGTTCCTTGTGAAGGAAAACCCCCTTCTAAACAAGAATATGAAATTATGGGATTGTTTATTTCTTGGAATCCAAAATTAGTAATATTATCCCAAACAATAGTATTAATAATTTCAGGTGAACTAATACAATCATCATCACTTTCACAAAATATACCATAATTACACATTGAAACTGTACTATTTAACAAACGAGGGAAATGAGTTATAGATGAAGATGTAACAATGCAACAAATACCTTTACCACAATCAACTATTTTATTATTTATAATATATGGACATGAATTATCACATTTTATACCTCCCTCCAAACAAAAAGTGATTGTATTACCATAGATAATAGGTCTACCCCACTTAGAAGTAATTCCATAACCAAAACAATTTGAAATAGTACAATGAGTAATTGTTGGAGATGCATTATAAATCATAATAGCAGGATTAGAGTTACAATGCTCAATAATCAAATAATTCAAATAATCATCTGAAAAATTATTATTACTGGTATATAATGAAATCCCTCCCCATGAAATAGAATTATCATCAAGTTTTATAAATAGTACGCTGTCTGTTTTAGTTCCATTTACTACTAAGGCACCGTATGCAATTAGTTTTTTATAAGGATAAAATTTTAATTTTACACCCGATTCAATTACTAATGTATCATCATCATGAATTGTTAAGTCATCGATAACATGATAAATTAAATTAGCAGGTAATATACCAGATATTTGACCTGAAATTTCAGTATATTCAGCCCCCTCTCCTTCAAAGCGAATTTTCGCAGGTATATTACCAATAAAATCATTACTATAAATAGATAAACTATCAACAATATTTCCAATAAATTGTGGTGAAAACCGAATAGTTGTTGAGAATGATGAAAAGGGTTCGATAATAATTGGAATAGTTGTATTAATTAAATTAAAAGACGGATTTGAAAATGAAGCGTTAACGATAGTAACAGTTGTAGATCGAAAATTATTAATTTCCAGAGTTACATCTTTGTAACTTGTTGAATGAGTAGAAACCTTTCCAAAATTATATGAAGAAAAACTAGGTATTAAGCCGTTATTGCCATAAGCGCCCATATCACATTTACTAGTATCTATGTCGTTGTAGAGGTTACAAGGATCACCTCTATTTATGCATCGACTACCCGGTTGTAACATATAGTTACTATTTGGTAAAAATAATGGATCAGAGTAAATATTTCCACCATTATTTATACCTTGTGCAGGAAAACCACCTTCTATACAATTATAAGACAGAGAGGATGTGCAGATAGGACCTGTGAATGTAAAACTTGTACTATTACCCCATATAATTGAGTTTTTTATTATATCTTCTGCTCCGAAAGAATATATTCCAGATAATACATTTGATGCAATCGTATTGTTAACAATAAATGATGAAGAATATCGACTATATATTCCATCTTCATTATTTTCGCTAATTATATTATTGCTAATAATCGGATATGCGTTATTGTGACACCAAACTCCAGCATGAGAATTATTACAAATATGATTATTGTAAATTACAGGATATGAATAATCAGTAATATATATGCCATCAAATCTGTTTGATGAAATTTTATTAAAAGCAATGATAGGATTTGAGCTGATATTAACACTGATACCACCATCATTTAACGAAATTGTATTATTAATAATTTTTGGTGATGCTTCACGGCAGTTAATACCGCGGGATACAATAGGCCAGCTCCCCTCGTTATCAATAATGATATTGTTTGAAATAGTTGGCATTGAATTATCACACCATACACCACCTAGAGCACCATGTTGTAATTTAAATCCAATCATTCTTGCATCTCTATTTTCACCATTAACAAATTTTACCACTTTGTTTTCATAATTTCCATCAATTATGGTTTCCGAAATGTAGCTTGTGTCTTGGGTGATTAAAAATAATGAGGCAACGGTGATATTCTTCCCATTAAAATTAATGTTTTCAAAATAGGTCCCGGGTTGAACCAGAACCGTATCGGCATCTTCAGAAGCATTGATACCTTGTTGAATTGTCGGGTAATCATTAGGAACATTAATAATCGTTGCTGAGAGTACTCCGCTACATAGGAATAGTATTCCCATTCCGATAATGAGCATTTTTGTCATTTCGTCCTCCTGTATTCAAATCCTCCGAAAACTTACGATAGACGATTTATTTTATTATAACTAATTTTCTAACAACCGCTTTTTCTTTCGTCAATAATTTCTTATCTTTTTCTAACTTTTCTACTTCCTTTATTCAACATCACTGCAGGTGGGGTATTATCTGCAGTTACATAATAGAATTTCTTCTCCACTGATATTGGAGCAGTCCAAGTTGGCCCATCAAATTCGCCAGTTGTATCTACATCAAACCCTGAATATGGATTATCTGATGAATAAACCTTATATGATGTTGCTCCCGTAACTGCATCCCATTCAATATGAACAGAATCTGATGAAATTGATATTGTTACATTTGTTGGGGCAGACAGAGTTCCACCTTGATATTCATAACATCCCATATCAATTATTCCATTTACTATCCTCGGATTTCCATCCAGGTCATATTCAGGAAGATTCAAACCTGTTGTGTCAGGATTTCCTGCGTTAATGCAGGGAGAACTATCAGCCAAATGTAAACCATCAGCAAATAAAGGGTCTGTATCAATACATCCTGTTCCAAACCAGGATAGACCTGTTCCATACTGAATATCTGAATAAGTAGCATTGACAGTGCCGCCGGAATAAATAAGTGTATCTGCCCATAAAATTGAATTTATTAATGATATGTTTGAATTACTACAATAAATTCCATCACCATCATCAAAAGAATCATTAAAACCTATAGTTGTATTCACAATAGTCGTAGTAACATCAGTTAAACATAATGCTCCTCCATTATCAGTGAGATGAGGATGATAATCAGCGGAGTTATTGATAAATTCTGTATTTTTAATGTTTAATGTTGACCAGGTGGTTCCAAAAATTCCACCGCCGTTACACGAAGTGTTGTTCGTAATAGAAGAATTTGTAATATCTAAATTTACTGTATGGTAAAAATTGATACCTCCTCCTTGTCTACTTGCATCATTTAATGTAATGGTTACATCATACAATTGTGGGTCTGAATAATACCATATATGAATAGCACCACCATATTCAGCATCATTATTTGTAAATGTAACATTATTCAAGACAGGGTCTGAATTGTAATTAATGGAGTAACCACCACCATTAAGACTTGCTGAATTGTTATCAAATGATACATTGTTCAATATTAAATGACAATCATTCCTTGTCCATATTCCACCCCCTGAATAAGCAAAATTATTATTAATTTGAACATTGTCAAGAGACGGGCTGGAACCTACTCTACAGCAAATTCCACCGCCATAACCATTAGATGCAGTATTATTGGAAATAGTTACATTCGTTAAATTTGGGCTGGAATTATCAAAACAATAGATAGCTCCTCCATCGTTAGTTACTTCATTATACCAGCAAGTGACATTTATAATACTGGGATTTGAGTTGTTTTCCAGGTAGATTGCACCACCTTTTTCAGCATAACCATTTTGCATTTTCAGGTTTTCTAATGTGAAATTACTATCGTCGTAACAATATAAAATTCCTGTTTGATCTTCGCCATCTAAAATAGTAAAACTCTCGCTTTCACCGGATATTGAAACATTTTCTCTACAATTAATCGGGAAGTTCTCGCCGGTTGCAGATGTTGAATATGTACCATTTTCCAAATGAATAGTTCTTGGATTCAGGCTGTCAGCCATTACTTTCAATAACGCCATATGCATTGTCTGTAAAGGTTCAGAAGAAGAAGTGCCTGAATTGTTGTCAGAACCGGAAGTGCTCACATAAAGGTCTGAATCATATTGCTGAATTTTGCTATGCAAAATATCGAGTGTAAAGCTATCAAAAGGATATATAAAATGATCATCAGGATACATTACAGTAAAAGTATCAACAATAACACTTTTAGTTCCACCCCAGACATAACCATAGAAATCCAGACCTGCTGCTTTAGCATAATTCAAATAAATATTACATCGATTAAAAGAATCAAATACCGGGTTTGAATTAGCATACATATAAAACCCACCGCCAAACAAGGTAGCAATATTATTTCGAATAGTCGTTCCAGAGATTTGAGGATTAGCAGCATTAAGATATATCGCTCCTCCATATTCAGCAAGATTGTTATAAATTTCTCCACCCTTTAAGTTAAAATCTCCGCCATTACTGTAAATTGCACCACCGTATAGAGCATTATTCCCGGTTATGATGTTATTTATCAACCTGGGCGTAGAAGTGCTAGAACAATAAATTGCACCTCCGTAAGTGTTTGCCCTGTTTTTATTTATCAAGCAGTTTTGAACACGAACATTTGATGAATTATTAAAAAACATTCCACCACCTTGATACGGATAAAGATCTGCATTTCCAAAAGTTATTCTGCAATTAACTAATTTAGAGGAATCCTGTCGAGCTGTATTTGTATTTATGAATCTCAGACCTTTGAATCCTTCCAGTGTATCTTGTGCTGCAATATTGATTCTGATGTGTTCATAACCCTCTGCAAGGAGACTGCCATTTACCTCAAATTTATAATGTCCTCTGAAAATAACACTAACCCCAGGTTCAATAGTTAGTTGGTCTCCTGCCGGGATGGTCAGATCTCCATCTACAAAATACGGACTATCTGCTGCAAGTAAAGTTCCGTTTATGTTCCCACCGCTTAATGGTGTAAATGATTGGTGGAAATACAAAGCTCCCATATCAGCGATTGTTCCATCAGGGTCATAAGGAGAAATTGGGGCACCAGCATCAATACAGGGAGATTTATCTTCATCCGGCAATGGATAACCACTCCAGCTTGGCGTATAATCATTATTTTCAGGATCAGTAAATAAGGGATCAGCATCAATGCACCCATATCCAAACCAGGGTTCACCTGATGCATTCTGAATATCAGAATAAGTAGCTGTTACTGTACCGCCATTATCTAAATAAACATCAGCCCAATCATAATAGTCATTCCATACGATCGTACTTAATAAAATAATATTTGAATTATCGACATATATTTCGGGTCCGTCATACGCACAGTTATTGGCAACTGTAACTTTTTCCAATTCTGTGTAATCTGTATCAATGCAGTATATCCCACCACCTTTATCTGCAATATTTCTATATATCTGTGATAAACAGATATAAGGACGAGCGTCAACACCACAATAAATTCCACCACCTCCACCACCTCCAGAATAATTTGCAGTATTATCATAAATTTTAACATTGCTAATTGAGGGTTGGCAAACACCAAAAACACCACAAATGGACATACCACCACCTACACCATAAGTTGCAGTATTATCGAAAATATAAACACTATCCAGCACAGGATTAGAATAAGAGGAAATATACATTCCACCACCATTAGCATTAGCTTCATTATTACTAATTGTAACATTATTAAGATCTGGATTGGAGTAATCATCACAGAATATTCCTCCACCATAATTGTTTGCTGTGTTATCTGAAATAGTCAAATTTGTCAGTGTCGGGCTTGCATGTTTGCAGACAATTCCACCACCATGCCAAGAAGCATTGTTTCCACTGATTGTAACATTATCTAAAGAAGGATTAGAATGGTCACAAACTATACCACCCCCCACAATTTCAGGAGTGTTCCATTCAATAACACTGTTATTAATGATAATATTGGAAGTATCTTTCAGGCAGATTGCACCACCATCACCAGCAAAATTCCAGGAGAAGCTGCTGCTCTCAATTACAAGTGCTGATGAATTTGTACAATAAATAGCTCCACCACGAGTTTCCTGAAGGTCATATCCGCCTTTTGCAATTCCATGCATTAAATTACAATACGATATTCTTGATGTATCCTGTTCTGTTTCATTTGTATCAAAAAAACGAATACCTTTCCAACCGATCAAAGTATTATCAGCATCAAAAGTGATTGAATCTGCCGGTGTACCTTCAGCCAATAAGGTTCCATTTACTATTAACCTATATCTTCCTCTAAACATAACTTCCACACCAGGTTCAATCGTAAGTAAATCATCTTCATCTATTACCTGGTCATAGTCAATATAGTACGGACTTCCTGCAAGGTCCCATGTTCCATCTAAATGTGCTACTTTTGGTTCTGCATTAACACATGCATGCATATAGTCATCAAAATTGAAACCACCTGGAGCCGGATTATCAATAAGAAAATAGCCATCATTTGAACCTGACCAACCCCAGTTCATATGAAAATAATCACCACCATATCCATCAATCACCCAGGCATGACCTGCATCTTCATCATTATCCTGACCACCATAAACAACTGGTCTTCCAGCATTCAATTCATCTTTCATTCTATTCCGCCACCAGTCCATTGTATGTGCAGATCTCACGATATGATGCGCATCATCATCAAAATAGAAATAATCTTTCAATGCATTTGATACAGAATGGTCACACCAACCCCAGGCTCCCGAACCATCAGGACCATAATCCATATTTACAGAAACACCACAATGATACATAAGTGTAGCTACATCATTATTATAAGCTGAAACAGTGTCCTGCATATTATCATAGTTGTATATTGTATTTTCAAAATCTGCTGTTAATGTGCCATAAGGAGAATTTGTATATGAATGTGAACCTTCCCCATGCCAGGGATGTTCCCAATAATTAAGAACCTGTGCCATTGCTGTGGCAACACAACCAGTTAAAACATGACCATCTGGACCAGCAGTATCTACAGGACAAGAAGTATTAAAATATTGTCCCTGGTCCCAAATTGTAGTAAGCATAGGTGAAACATCTCTATAATCAGTTCTTATAAAAGAATTAGAATCAACAGTTAATCTTTCCCATTCGTCTTTTGCTTTTTCAAATGGGGATAGATTATTATTCTTTGCATCAATGAGTTCACTTTAAAAACCCCAGTTGGGGGATTAGCGGTATGTTTTTGT
>CAZAHZ010000166.1:0-7744 GCA_964485055.1 uncultured Candidatus Cloacimonadota bacterium | reverse complement strand
GTAGAGGAAATATTATTAAAATTTAGGGGGGATGCCAGAGTACAAAACAGAAAACCTTGACAGCGAAAAGCAGGAATTTATCTGGTCAGAACTGAATAGAAGTGGAAATCAAGTTGCATCGGCAAAAGTATCCGGACATCAAGAATATCCAGAGCAATTTTCCCTGATCAATATTACTTTACACTGGTTTGGGGTTGCCCAAAAGTGCCTATCATAAACATAATTTCATAAAAAAATAAGAGGTAAGTAAATGAAAAAAGACGCTAAATTCAATACAAAACTGATCCACGCCGGTCACAAACCGGAACCGTATCATTCCGTGATTACTCCCATTTATCAAACATCCACTTTTTCATTTGAAACTGCAGAGCAGGGAGCAGATTGCTTTGCCGGAGATAGTGATGGTTACATTTATACCAGACTGGGCAATCCAACTACACGTGCTTTAGAGGATGCAGTTGCCAGTCTGGAGGGTGGAGCTGGTGGTATTGCAGTTGCCAGCGGAATGGCAGCTATTACTACTATTTATATGGCATATCTTGGGGCTGGCAGCCATATTGTCTCTTCTGCGGCTGTGTATGGTCCTTCCAGAGTTGTTTTAGAGAAGCACTTTTCCAGATTTGGAGTAGAATCGACCTTTGTTGAAACATCTCGGATAGACCTTGTAGAAGCTGCAATTAAACCCAACACCAAACTGATCTATGTGGAGACACCCGCAAATCCAACCATTGCCATCACTGATATAGCAGCTTGTGCAGATCTTGCCCATAACCATGGTATCCTGCTTGTAGTGGACAACACTTTCTGCTCGCCCTATTTACAGCGTCCCCTGGAACTGGGAGCAGATATTGTGCTGCACTCCATTACCAAATTCATCAATGGTCATGCTGATGTAGTGGGTGGGGTGATCGTACCAAAAACTCCGGAAACTCATAAGTACTTGTATGGCGTTATGACCAACATGGGTGGCAATATGGACCCGCATCAGGCTTTTCTGGTCAGCAGAGGACTAAAGACTTTATCCGTCCGTATGGAAAGAGCACAGGAAAATGCCATGAAACTGGCAGTTTATCTCGAACAGCACCCCAAAGTAGCCTGGGTATTATATCCGGGATTGCCTTCCCATCCTCAATATGAACTGGCAAAAAGACAACAATACGGTCCTGGGGCTATGATATCATTCGGATTAAAGGGCGGTTTGGAAGCCGGCAAGTCTTTAATGAACAACGTTAAGCTGGTTGTACTCGCTGTATCCCTGGGCGGAGTAGAATCCTTGATCCAGCATCCTGCTTCGATGACTCATGCTAAAGTGTCTTATGAAAATAAACAGAAAGCAGGTATTACTGATGATCTGGTTCGCCTTTCCGTAGGTATTGAGGATTATGATGATATTGTCGAAGATATCCAACAAGCATTAGCTTGCGTTTGATCCAATACATAAATAGATGAAGATGAAAGATTGAAAAATAATGGAGGATGGACGGTTCGTAATGTAAAATGTGAAATTAATTGCTACATGTGAAATTCAAAGACTCTCAACCGCTAATGCCGCCAAAGTACGCGAAAAAATATAAGAAAAAGCAACAAAATTAGAGCTATCTTTGCAAATGGCTTTCATTTTATTAGTCTCACTTTCTCATTTTCACATTTTCACACTTTCAATTTCATTCTCTTCTTTCGCGGCTTTTCACGCTTTCTTGATGAGCCGGAAGCTTGCGGAGGCTATTCGCGGTTAAATACTCTTCTCTTTTCTTCATTCCATTCAAAATTCAACTCTCAAAATTCATCATTATTCGGTAGTTCTGCAGCAACGAAATCCGAAATAAAAACTTGAGTCGGCTGGATGACTGCTGCTCCGAAACCAGGAAGCCAGATCATCTGTGTAACCGTAATTGTACAAAGAGCCACCTCGTAAAACCCAGTACGGTTCTACGCTTTGTAAATACCAGCTTCGTGTCCAGTCATACACATTTCCACACATATCATAACAGCCATAAGGTGACGGACTATCCGTTGTTTGAAATCCTTCATAATTTTGACCATTATAGAAACCAACCGGTGATGTTCCATTATCCCACTGGTCTCCGCTATCCCTGAAATTTGCTCTATCTCCGCTAATAGCATCACCCCAGGGATACATGAAGCCGGTCAAACCACGGCCTGCTTTTTCCCATTCCTGTTCTGTGGGTAATCTACAGCCATAATACTGCGCAAAAGCATGTGCTCCCATTCCGCTGATCCAGACTACAGGATGATCATCAAAATCTCCAGTTTCAAATCCGGCTGGCACATTGATTATAAACGAATTGCCGGTATAAGATATTCTGCCATAATTAGCGAATATTGTGGTGCCTAAAGAATAAAAGGGATAATCGCCGGGCTCATAATATTCATCACCTTCATAAAAACCATATACGTAACTTTCAACTATCCAGACATCATCTGCAGCAAGAGCTTCTTCCAGATAGGCTACATATTGAGCATTTGTCACCTCATTCGGCATGATCTCATAGTTATAATCAATCGAAAGTATCTCATCATACTGACCCCAGGTATATTCGCCGGCAGCCACAAAAATCCAGTCAAAATCCCCGCCATTCAAATCATTGGCAACTATCCTGATCTTAGTGGGAATATTTATTACTCCAGGATGATCTTCTGCAAAATCCCAGATTATATGTTTCCCATTTCCTGATGTCACATCATAATCGATATCTCCCTCTACTGACGTGATCAGATAATCCCAGCTCTCACCTTCATCATCAGATGCACTCACACTCACGAACATCAGGTCTCCATCTGCATCAAAAAGATCATAATAGACATCAACCAGATAACTGCCATCTCCTCTCTGCTCAACTATTATATTACTGACTACCGGCGGCTCATTACAAAACATATTTACACTCATAAATATCAGTATAATTAAAAATATCTTCTTCATCTTAAACTCCTTATTTCATCCTTTACTAACAAAATCTACTTAACCAGGTATTCAAATACTCTCAACCGCTAAAGCCGCTAGTGTACGCGAAAATATATAAGAAAGAAAGATAAATAAATAATCACTGGCATTTTTTTTAGCATGATATATAATTCTTTTTCTCCTATTTCTTCTTTCGCGTTTTTCGCGCCTTCTTGATGAGCCGGAAGCTTGCGGAGGCTATTCGCGGTTGAAAATCTTATCCTCTATTTTTATAATAATTCATTTCTTCTTAATCCAACCCCCATGAAGTAAAATTTTGGAGTGCATTAAATCCGTTAATGCTATCGGCGCCAGTCGATGTATTCCTCCCCCTTCGCATTTCTCAACTTCTCGCCCTCTTATTTTCGCACTTTCTCAATTTCGCTCCCTCGCCCTCTCTTTATAGCTGATTATGCAATTTCAATACCTTCCTGTTTGACCAATTGTATTATCGGAGAAATATCATCGTTTTGGAATTTATAACTGGAAACCAGATAGGGTTCAATTCTACTACTCACTTTACGGGTAAGTGCCCAGAGTTTTCCAATCTCGTTGTCGTCAGAAGCATCTATTTTACTGGAAACAAGCAGCAGGTCTATATCACTGTTTTCATCTTCCTCATTTCTAACGTAACTGCCATAGAGAAAAGCTTTGTCTATTAGCAATCCTTCCATCTCTAATATATGCAGATATTTTTTTATCAATTCTATTACTGATTTTTTAACCATTTCAATATCTCCCTGGTTTTTTCTAAATAAACTGTTGCAGTTGTTTTATCCGGGATGTATGGCTCATAATCCGGATACCTCCCGGAAAGTTGATACTTCATTAATATTCCCAGAAAACTTTCATAATCCTCACTTATATGAAGATTACTTAATTCTATTAAATATAATAAATTGTGTGATTTCGGCGAAAGGCTTTCCGTTACTTTTACAACTTTGGATTTTATGGCTTTTTCGATTACAAGGTGACAGAAAAATAATCCATGAAGAAATTTATTGTTCTGTATTAACAACTCAGCAGTCTCAAGATCACTCTCCGCTGAGTTTATCCAGTATTCAATCTGCTTCTTAATATTTATCATATTTCAACCTTATTGTTCTATCTGGAATATTAAGATTATTTTGGCAAGTTTTATTTTATTCTGTTATCTTTAATATTTCATCTTTATTTTTTCATCTCTATAATCGCTTTCTGCAGTTGATGATTTTTTACCGGTTTCTTCTAATCCAAATAAAAATTCACAGGAAAAGTTACCCATACTCATAGCGGCTTTCCATTAGCACTGGATACTATAGAAATAGCAATCAATAAACTTACTTGAACAAACAATTTTTTTCTCATAATTCCTCCAGTTTTTTCAAAGACTCTCAACCGCGAAAACCGCTAAAGTACGCGAAAAAGATAAGAATAGTAAATAAATTACAGAAGACTTATTTTAGCATAATAAAAAAATCTTCTTCTTCTGTTTTCATTCTCTTCTTTCGCGTTATTTCGCGGCTTTCGCGGTTTATAATCTTCTCTTCCCATTCATAATTCAACATCCAAAATTTAAAATTATTCTGCTGCCCTGAGGATGCGGAAGCCTATGCAGTTACCGCTGCCGTAACTGGGATTGTCGTAACTACGATCAGCCACGCGGCAGCAAGCGGCGTCGTTGACCCAGCCGCCACCCCGACCCACACGATTAGAACTACTTTCAGGTCCGGTCGGATTGTTAATCGGACTGTTACTGTAGTATGAAGAACTATACCAATCCCAGCACCATTCCCAGACATTACCACTCATATCGTAAATACCGAGCTGATTAGGAAGTTTACTACCTACCTCTGTTGTTCCTCCAGGATCATTAGCATCATAAACTGCATAGTCTCCCAGATTATCTGTTGTCCCGCTATAACGGTAATTATCAGTCCAATTTACTCCTCCGCGGTCGGCATATTCCCATTCCGCTTCAGTAGGCAATCTGTATCCGTCGGCATTAAAATCACAACTCCAGTCAGACAGATTATAACAGGGCGTCAAACTCTCCTGCACACTTAAGGCATTGCAATATTCCACAGCATCATACCAGGTTTCATAATAAACGGGATAATTATCACCCACTCCATAACCAGAAGCTGGATTACTGCCCATCACTGCTTCATATTCGCCCTGAGTTACTTCGTACTGCCCAATAAAAAAGCTGCTGATAGTCACTTCATGCACCGGAAACTCATTAGCTTCTCCCTCATTAAAATGGTCACCCATCTCATAAGTGCCACCCTGCACAAAGATCATTTCGCCAGAAACATATATAATATATGTGGTTGAGGCTGTCTGACTATCAGTCCAGCCGGTTTTAGTAGCTCTTGATTTTAATATTGTGCTAGCAGATATGCTGATTGGATCCGAGTACGGTATTGAAGGTGTCGAACTATCTATCGAATAGTAGATTGTAGCCCCACTCGTTGAACATGAAATAGTTACATTCTGATCTGAAGTATATGTCCCGCCGGGTGGATTGAAGGTCGGAGTTGCAACAGTTTGTGTCAGTGAGGTTGTAAAATTCCATACTGGACTTGAAGTCTCAAACTCACCATCTGATGCAAGTATTTTCCAGTAATATGCTGTATCATAATTCATCACACCAGGATCATAGCTGGCATTATTCTGGTCGGAATTAACTAACTGTGGATTAGGTGAAGTATCAAAATAAACATCGTAAGTAAGAGCATTTCCATCCGGATCGCTGCAATACCAAGATAAATTCGTATCAACTGATACATTTGAAGAGCCATTTGCCGGATTAGGATCAGATGGCATCGTAGGTGGATTATTATCGCTTCCACTGATCACAATAACATTTACTACTTCGGATAATCCTGTATTACCTGCTGTGTCATAAGCTTTTGCTAATATCGTGTTTGAACCTGACTTACTTGATGTATCCCAGGCATACTGATATGGGCTTTCATTATCAGTATTCTCGACCTGCCCATTGATCAGGAATTCAACTTTTTCCACATTGCTGTTATCAGTAGCTTCTGCAATTATTGTAATAATCTGACCCTCTGCAACACTTACTCCATCTGCCGGATAAGTAATCACTACCTCGGGATTTGTTGTATCCGATTCAGTTGACTTGTCCTCACACCCGATCATTAAAAACAACGCAATCACTAATACAAATAACAACCTTCTCATCTATTCCTCCTTAATCCTTCCGGATTTTAATATTATAAAGCCTTATCTTCATATTAATATCTTACTATTAACAGATATTTCCTGATAAACCTTAGCATTTCATAAACCAATCTGTCTGATTCTATTTTTTATTGTCAATGCAAATATAATTTCAGCCTGCATCTCCCTCGAAATTAATAAAGTCCATCGCTAAGTTGACTTGCACCGCCAGTGAACTCACAGGTGGGGCGAGGAAACGACAGATGGTTACCTGTTTCAGAAATCTATAGTCTGAGATTAGAAAATTGGGAAAACTTAAAATTGTTCTTCAAAAACCTGATTTGATTTTTTTAAATTTAAATGTGCCACCAGATACAGCAGAACCAGAATAATTCCTGATACAGCCAGGGCTACTGCAACGGAAAAGATGTCTGCCAGCCAGCCCAGCAATAAGGCAAAAGCTGCGGTTATCAGTGTAGTCATCTGCGTTTCGGCTGAAAGCCCTGATGCCATCAGTTTTTCGGGGATCACTTCTGAAAGTAGATGCACATTGACCGGACGACGGTAATTATGCAGGGCATACAAGATCAATAATGCCATTATGGAAATCAGCGGTAATTTTAAATAACTGGCAAATCCGGCAGCCAGCAGAAGCAGCCCTCCTGCCATATAAGTAATATTCAGTGCCTGTTTATCCGACCTGAAAAAACTGGTAATTTTCACGGCTTTCGCCGATGCCAGTACTGTCAGCAGATAAATAAAGAAATACACGATACCGATGATCACAGCAGATCGCTGCGTTGCCGAATACAGCGTCAATAACGGCAAACTCAATGCCCAGACTTTGATCACCGGCTGCAGATAATCCTTGCTGGCTTCAAAACAGCCCGTAAAAAGTGAGCTGTTCAAAAATACTCTTCTATTATCAGATTTTTCAAAGATCAAAAGAAAGGAACTAAGGTAGTCTTTTAAGACCTGCTTTTTGTGTCCCTTTGTACTGCTGACTTCATCCAGTTCTGCCGGATAGCCGGCAAGATTCACCAGATCAAGCAAATAAGGCACCACTGCCGCCAGAAAGATATAGCGGTAATTACCAGTATAAAAAACCAGAGCTGCTGCGAGTAGCGAATTAAGCGCTGAACCCGCCTGCGAAGATGCCCGTGTATGTCCATAATAATTCAGCTTTTCACTCAAGCGACCCGTAATCCGCAAATGTGCCAATATCAATGCTTTATGCGTACCGGAACGGAACGCCTCGCCGCAGGCAAACCAGAACATAGCCAGCACAAACAATCCAAATCCCGAACTGAAACTGAATATCAGAAACGAAATTATGTATGCCGAAAAAGAAAAAAGCATCGAATTCTTCCGACCATAAATATCTGCCAGAAAACCCGATGGTATTTCCAAAAGATTAGTCAATATCTCCCTGATAGCATATAATATCCCGATCTGAAAAAAGGAAAGTCCCACCTGCAGAAAAAACAGGATCAGAAATGGCTCAAAAAACCTCAGATTCTTCAAAAATCCATACAGCGCAAACCTCGGAAACATCTTATCCCTTAAAAAATTTCTTCTTTGCGTCCTCTGCTCCTTTGCGTCCTTTGCGTT
>CAZAHZ010000165.1:0-7792 GCA_964485055.1 uncultured Candidatus Cloacimonadota bacterium | reverse complement strand
TTATCTCATTGGGGCTCGATTTGAATACTAACCCATTATTTTTGATGAAGAGCCATTTTTTTTGTATAGCAATTCTGTAAATGGAATAAAAAAAATCACAGGAAGAGGATGTGAAGTACGCAAGGAATATATCAACTGAGTTTTTGGGGAAGAAGGCAAAATCCCCATTAGTACTTCCGGCAGGCATAATGGGAATGACCTGGTCGGGTATGAAGTATGCTGTAGAAAACGGTTGCGGAATAATTACCAGCAAGAGCTTAACATTGGAAGTACGTGTTGGGCATCCTGGACCAGTGATAGCAGAATTTAAAGGTGGTTTACTCAATTGCATGGGATTATGCAATCCGGGGATAGAGGATGGACTGACGGAAGTGAATGAATTCAAGAAACTATGTCCTGAAATTCCAGTGATCGTGAGTGTTTTTGCCACATCTGCTGCTGATTTTGCAGAATTGAGCAGTTATGTAAATGATAGTGCAGCAGATTTTCTGGAATTAAATCTCAGTTGTCCTAACGTGATGGATGAATTTGGAATGCCATTGGCGGGGTCAAAGGAAAAAGTGTCTGAAATTATTGAGAAAGTGAAGTCAATATCTACCAGACCAGTGATAGCAAAATTATCTCCCAATGTGACAGGTCTGAATGATATAGCAGAAGCAGCAGAATTAGCGGGAGCAGATGCACTCTGCCTGATCAATACACTGGGTCCTGGAATGTTGATAGATATAGACCTGCGAAGACCTGTTTTAAGCAACCGGACGGGTGGAGTATCAGGAGCCTGCGTGAAACCGATCGCTATCCGGGCAGTATATGAAGCATATTCGAGAGTAAAAATCCCGATAATCGGAACGGGTGGAATAGAGACAGGAGAAGATGCAGTGGAAATGCTGATGGCAGGAGCAAGCCTGGTGGGAATAGGCAGTGCCGTTTATCAGGGAGGGATCAACGTGTTTGATAGAATTAATCGAGGTATAGCAGCCTATATGTCAAAATATGATTATCAGGTTTTGGATGAAATACCGAGATTGGAGAAACTGGATGTCTGAACGCAGTACTTTACCAATAGCAGAGATCATAGAAGAGAATGAAACGGTTAGGACATTATATTTTGATTATGAATTAGCCGGTCAGCCGGGACAATTTATCATGCTGACAGATTTGGAGAATGGTGAAAAGCCTTTTTCCATATCTGAGTGTGATGACGATTATTTTGCCGTAACTATTAAAAAGCTGGGGAAATTTACAGAGAGCATTTTTCAGAAGCAGGCAGGAGATCTATTATCATTTCGAGGACCTTATGGTTCATCCTTTTCGCTGGGGGGAGAAAATTGCTTACTGGTTGGAGGTGGGTATGCAGTACCGCCATTATATTTTTTAAGCAGGGAATTACTGAAGCGAAGATCAAATATTACTGTAATAAATGGAGCCAGAACGCAAGAAGATCTGGTATTTTGTGGACGTTTTCAGAAAATGGGATTAGATTATAAAAGGATAACAGATGCCGGCTGCCTGGGCAGAGCAGGAACCAGTCTGGATATAGCCCGGGAATTATTAAGTCAGCAAAAATTTGATATGGTCTATGTATCAGGTCCCGAACTGATGATGTCAGCCATGCGATTGGTTTTAGCAGAATTCAAAGAGTTAGAGTATGAATTTCTCTTTGAACGCTATATGAAATGTGCTATCGGAATTTGTGGTAATTGCACTATTGACCCTCTGGGGATACGCTTATGCGTGGAAGGTCCGGTATTAGCGAGGACGCAGATAGAGCAATTAACTGAATTTGGGAAATATCACCGCAATGCAGCGGGTACAAAGCAATATTATTAGAGAAAAATGAAAAAAGCAGAGAAATTATTAAAAAATGTGGTTATCGGCGAAGAGACTTTCCATATTAGCATCAAAAAAGGGATAATCACAAGTATCGGAAAAGAAGAGATTGAAGCTGAAGAAGTAGTAGATTGCAGTGAACTTTGGGTTTTCCCTGGCGTGATAGACCCGCATGTTCATATCAGAGATCTGGAGCTGGCATATAAGGAAGACTGGAAGAGCGGAAGCGAGTCAGCCTTGCGGGGAGGCATCACAGCATTATTTGATATGCCCAATACACAACCTCCTACAACAAATCTGAGGAACCTGAATCTGAAACGGAAAGAAGCTAAGAAGGCAAAAATCAATTACTGGTTTTATCTGGGAGCGACAAATTCAAACCGAGAGGAATTAAAGAAAATACTGGAAGAAGAGCCCTCAGATGTGATCGGAATCAAGGTATTTTTATCCTCTTCAAGCAATAATGAAATTTTGAACGATGTCACGGAATTAAGGAAGGTTTTTGAATTGGGTGGAGAATATGGCAAAATAGTAACAATCCATACAGAACTGCAGAAATTTATTGTCCCAAAATATAAATATCCGCAAAAAATAGAAAACCATAACCTGTTCAGGAGAAGGAAAGCAGCAATAACCGGTCTGGAAATATGTCTGCAACTGGCTCGTTCAATTGGTAACAGCATCAATATAGCTCATGTGACCACACGAGAAGAGCTGGAGATGATCCGCTCAGCTAAGACGGTAGGGGAGATGGTATATTGTGAGGTGACACCTCATCATCTGTTGCTAACGGAGGAGATATGTCCACAAATGGGCAATTTTGCTAAAATAAACCCGCCTTTGAGAACAGCAGATGATAATGAAGCATTATGGGAAGCAATAAATAATTATACTATTGATATGATAGGCAGCGATCATGCTCCGCATACTCTGCGTGAGAAGCGAAATGCCTATTCAACCGCACCTGCCGGGATACCGGGAATGGATACTACTTTAAGATTATTATTGACTTGTGTAAATGAGGGCAGGTTAACTAAAGAAAGATTGATAGACCTGGTGAGCAGACGGACAGTTTACCTTTTCGGTCTGGGAGATTTTGGTAAAATAAAAGAAGGAAATCCAGCCAATCTGACGATAATTGACCCGAAGCAGGAAGGAGTGATCAGGGGCAGAAGAAATAAAAGCAAGGCAAAATATACTCCTTTTGAAGGTTTTAAATACAAAGGAGCACCAGTCTATACAATCGTGAACGGGAAAATATATGAGATTAACAGGTAGGAGAATATAATGGATCGGGAACAGTTCATAAAAGAATTATTTAAAATAGGAGCAGTGAAGTTTGGTTCATTTACCTTAAAAAGTGGTAAGATTTCACCTTTTTATTTCGATCTGCGGGATATGATCTCGTATCCTCAATTGCTGGATGGAGTTGTAGATTTATTGGTTGAAAGGATCAAAGGATTGCAGTTTGATGTGATAACCGGAATTCCATATACGGCATTGCCTATTGCCTCTCTGGTGGCAGACCGTCTTCAGAAACCGTTGATCTATATGCGTAAAGAAGAAAAAGCCTATGGAACTGGCAATAACGTGATAGGAAAATTTGAATCCGGTGCGGTTTGTCTGGTTTTAGACGATCTGATCACAACGGGCGAGAGCAAGATAGAGACAGCAGAACAACTGGAAGCAGAAGGCGTAAAAGTAAGGGATTTTATAGTAGTGATTGACCGCAGTTATAATGGTGAAGAAATACTATCTAAATCAGGTTACAGGTTGCATAGTCTGATCACTCTGGAAGAGATTTTGACGATACTGGAAGGGGAGAAATTAATTGAGCACAATATGGTGGAAGAAGTCAGAGATTTTACCAATAGCCTGGGGATAGAGAAGCCGGTCAGTGCTGAAAATAATGTAAATCCACTCACGCAAAATCTGCTGGCGACTATGAAACGCAAACAAAGCAATCTGGTTCTTTCGCTTGATGTAACCAGACAGTCAGAATTTTTTGCGATCCTTGATCAGACAGCCTCCCAGATTGTGATGCTGAAAACTCATGTGGATATACTGGAAGATTATGATGAAAGTTTTATTCCAAAGCTGCAGAAGTATTCCAGACGTTATGATTTTCATATATTTGAAGACAGGAAATTTGCCGATATTGGTAATACAGTGAGAATGCAATACCGGCAGGGAATTTATAAAATATCGGAATGGGCAGAATTTGTGACAGTGCATCTGGTGGCGGGAGCTGATATATTATCAGGACTTTTTGGAGATATGACAGGCAGGAGCAGTTTTCTTCTGGCACGGATGTCATCAAAAGATAATCTGATCAATGAAACATATACGCGTAAGGTATTGGAAGCAGGAAGAAAAAATCCCTTAGTGGTTTCGGGATTTATTGGTCATGGTAAAAATCAGGAAGATATCCGGCGTTTTAAATCAAAATTCCCTGAGGGGATGCTTCTTTTGATGCCTGGAGTAAATCTGGAAAGCGGAGCAGATAAACTGGGGCAGCAATATATAACTATCGAAGAAGCAATTAGTGGTGGAGCTGATTGCATAATCGTAGGCAGAAGCATAATCAGATCAGAGGACCCGGGAAAGACAGCCCGATTATATAGAGAGCGAGCCTGGAAAGCTTACGAAAGGTCAGGAAAGTAATTAAACAGGAGAATAAATGAAAAATCTGATTTCGATGCGTGATTTAGGAAAGGAGGAAATACTCCGGATCATAGATGTGGCAGAAAAGATAGAATCAGGAGCAATTAAGGTCAGCATACCTGATAAAGTAGCTGCCCTGCTTTTTTTTGAACCTTCCACCAGGACATTATTTTCTTTTGATACAGCGATAAAAAGACTCGGTGGAAAGACACTGATAATGACGGGGACGGGAAACACATCAGTGACCAAGGGAGAAACTTTTGCAGATACATTGCAGACTATCAGTCAATATGCAGACCTGATAATCCAGCGATCACCAATCGAGGGTGCGGCAAGATATGCAGCAGAAGTGGTGAATATACCTGTAATTAATGCCGGAGACGGAGCTAATCAGCATCCAACTCAGGCATTACTTGATCTGTATTCTATCAAGAAGACCCAAAAAACACTGGAAAACATTAAAATTGGCATTGTTGGAGACCTTAAGTTTGGCAGGACAGTACATTCACTATGTCAGGCTCTTGATGATTTTAATCCGGAGTTTTATTTTGCTTCACCGTCACATCTGCGGATGCCAGGTAATATTCTGGATGATCTGGACGAGAAGCGGATAACCTGGCACGAGGTGAGTATTATGGAAGATTTCATCAAAGATGTAGATATACTTTATGTTACCAGGATCCAGAAAGAAAGATTTGCCGATATAGAAGATTATAACAAAGTAAAAGGTTCATATATAGTTCGCAGTTCAATATTAACGGGAGTGAGGTCAAATTTTAGAATATTGCATCCGTTACCGCGGGTGGATGAGATACACCCTGAGGTGGACAGTACGGAATTCGCCTATTATTTTCCACAGGCAAAAAATGGAGTGTACACCAGGCAGGCGATCATATCAATTTTATTAGGCGAGGTGTAAAATGAAAGAAATGAGAGTAAGACAAATTGAAAACGGAACTGTGATAGATCATATATTAGCAGGGAAAGCACTATATATAGCTCAGCTTTTACATTTAGTGGAATCTTCACTTTTTGTGATTGGTTCAAACCTGGAAAGTGCCAAGCTTGGGAAAAAGGATTTAATCAAAATTGAGAATTATGAGATGAATGATGATGAAAAGAAGAGCATAGCTTTAATTTCTCCAACAGCTTCCTTTATACAGATCAAAAATTATGAAGTAGTGAAAAAAGAAAAAGCAGTTATACCAGATGTGATAGAAGAATTATTAGTGTGCCCGAATTATAACTGTATAACAAATAAAGAAAATATGAGTAGTAAGTTTAAGATCAATGAGCAGAAAATGACGGCTCGATGTGCCTATTGTGAAAAGAAATATACCGTAGATGAAGTCAAGTTTAAACGTTTAATCTGATAGGGGAGAAGAGATGGCAAAGAGGATAATATATGAGCCCTCAAGAACGCTTCTGGAATTCAGGCTGTTACCGGGTTTGACTACTGAGCAGACAATAATAGATAACATCAGTTTGCGCACTCCGCTGGTTTACAGTCCTGGTAATAATAAGAAATTCTGGCTGAATATACCAATCGTATCAGCGGCGATGCAGAGCGTTTCGGGTTATAGAATGGGAATAGAACTGGCTAAGCTGGGAGGAGTGGCATTTATTTATTGTTCGCAGCCGATAGATGAGCAGGCAGGTATGATCCGTAAAATAAAAAACTACAAAGCAGGTTTCGTAAATCCCAGAAACGTAAAACCGGAAATGACAATTGCAGAAATGTATAAGTTGCGTGAAACAACCGGATATTCTACTTTTCCCGTGGTAAATGACGATAATGTTTTTGTAGGTTTAATCTCCAAGTATGATTACGATCTCGGATTACATGGCAATGTGAAGGTGGGTGAGAGAATGATCCTTCGGGAGGCTTGTGAAGTGGGTTATAACATCACTGATCTGAAAGAGGCAAATAATCTGCTATTGGAAAGCCATAAGTCAGTGCTGCCGATCCTTGATGACCAGGATAGGCTGGTATCACTTGTCTTTCGTAAAGATATTAATGATCATCTCAATAATCCACTGGAAGTTTACGATAACCGTAAAAGACTGCTGGCAGTTGCTGCTGTGAATACTCACGATTATAAAGAGAGGATAAAAGCGTTAGTAGAAGCGGAAGTTGATGTGATATCAGTAGATTCCTCTGATGGGTATTCGGTATTTCTGCAAAAAACGGTAGAATGGTCGTTATCGAATTATCCACAGGTTCCTGTGATAGGTGGAAATATAATAACATCAGAGGCTTTTCGTTATCTGGTAGATATTGGATGTTCTGCAGTTAAAATAGGCATGGGTGGAGGCTCGATCTGTATAACCCAGGAACAGAAAGGAACAGGACGTGGACTGGCTTCTTCGATCATAGAAGTTGCAGAAGAAAGAAACAGATATTTCGAGGAAACAGGAAAATATATTCCTCTGATTGCAGATGGAGGAGTAACCAGCACAAAAGATATCACGATAGCCCTGGCACTGGGAGCAGACTATGTGATGATGGGCAGATATTTTGCCAGGATGGAAGAATCACCCACAGAAAAGATCGTGATTAATAACCGGGTGATGAAACCATATTGGGGAGAAGGCAGTGCCAGAGCCAGAGACTGGCTGGAAAAGCGTTATAACCAGACAAAATTTGTAGAGGGAGTGGAAGGCTTTGTGGAATATGTCGGTCGCTTGCGAGATAACCTTGATGAAACACTTTCCAAGATCAAAGCTTCCATGAGTACCTGTGGAGCTGTAGATATTACGGAATTTCATCAGAAAGCTGAACTGGAATTAATTTCTGCCTTATCCATCAGAGAGGGGAAGGCACATGACATCTATATTCCAAGAGAAAGTAAAAATCCTGAGATATTACATAATTTCGAGTAGGTGGAAATGAAAAACAAAGAAAGTGGCACAAATATAGATCTGGGAAATAAATGTTCACAGATCGCCTTTAACTGGGCGAAAAAGACTTTTCACAATCGCAATGGCAAAGCCGGGGATATCAGGAAAGGAATAGACGGAGCATTCTCAAATGTAATAGACTTTAACGGAGTGCGTATAGGTATCACTTCGGATGGGATAGGAACAAAGGTAGAATTAGCTGAGAGAACCGGCATATATAGAACTCTCGGCTATGATCTGGTAGCGATGGTAGTTGATGACTTAGCGGCTAACGGCTTTGAAGCTGCCAATTTATCAAATATACTTGATGTGGATTTTCTGGATGATAAAATTGTTGATCAATTGATGCAGGGATTATCTGAAGCTGCGGAATTTGCGGGGATTTCAGTGCCTGGTG
>CAZAHZ010000164.1:0-7807 GCA_964485055.1 uncultured Candidatus Cloacimonadota bacterium | reverse complement strand
AAAAATACGTCAATTGATATATCCCGATTATGGGGTTTTTACAGTGAACTCTTTAATGAAAACTAACATTATCTGAAATAAGAGTTCCGTTCTTTTGCATCGTTGTTCCCCCGAAAGAAGCTCTACAAATAAATTTCGTAATGCAGGTTTCTATATCATTTACAAATGATACTACTCAATTACTTGAGCAGAATCATCTTGCGTGTTGCAGTCTGGTTTCCGGTATCTAGTTTATAGACGTAAATACCGCTGGATATAGGATTACCTTTGCTATCCGTACCATTCCAAGTAACATAAGAAGTACCTTCATCAAGTACATTATCAACGAGAGTCTTCACGAGTTGACCTCTAGAGTTATAGATAATGAGTTTAGTCTTTCCAGCAACCGGGATATTCATTTCAATCGTGGTTTCGGGATTAAAAGGATTAGGATAATTTGATAGATTTAAGTTGGAATATTTGCATGTTTCATCAACAGCATCAACTTCTGAATATTCAAAATTAACAGAAACCGGTGTTGGATTTGAACAAGCATAAAAGCCAGTTACTTCATAATTACCTGTTGGAATAGGAACTGAATTATTTGTCATATCCCAATTATAAAAAACCTCAGTCGAGTCTCCAGGATTGATTGTCATCCACCATACAATTTGTAAAAAAAAAGACCATCTGACCATTGCCAAATAGTTTCTGAATAGTTAGTTACATAAAAATCATATTGTTGAGAACAACAAAAATTTAATGTGATTGGTGAAGGACTTAGATTGGTAATTTTGTAATTCATCATTACAGAATCACCAATTGCATAAGTATATTGATCTATAGCCATATAATATTCGATGTTATTAATTATTACTGAGTTTTCATTTTCAAATTGAGCACTTAATAATACAGGTAAGGATAAAATTAGTATTAATGAACTACCTCGGGGCTTGCCCCGGGGTAGTTCATTAAACAGGTAAAAGATCAGGTTTGAGGAGGGCGAATGATTATTCGCCCCTAATTAATAATGGAATATCAGAGAATCAACGAGAAGAAGGCAAAGAAGTTGAGGACTGTGGCAGCGAGAGCAAGGAAATGGGCATACGCCTGATTATATTTTAAACCGTTCATGCTGGCAATCCAGAAAGCGAGAACATAGAGAATAGCAGCGGGGACAAAAAATATTTTAAAATATGCAGCAAAGTGTTTCAGGCTAATGATCATGGCAACTGTGAGGAAGAGCAGAAGAGTGAGATCAATGCCAAAATCAATGTCACTGGAATTTTTTTTGTTGAAGAAAAGATTGAGAATACCGGCAATTCCGAGAACAGCAGTGACCAAGGAAATGCTCCAACCCCAGTTGGATTGCAGAATGACCAGAGAAACGGGCATGATAGTGCCAATTATAAAGAGATATACAGCACTTTGTTCCATGATGCGGAAGATGCGTTTTGCTTTGTAATGCGTGAGACTGTGGTGAAAAGTAGAGCAGAGGTAATAAAACACCGAAAAACCGCCGAAAACGGAAAATGATAACACCTGATTCTCATTGCCATTCAAAGAGGCAAACACCACCAGGAGGACTAGGGAAGCGATGGCAATTAAAATGCCGATACCATGGATAATGCTGCTGGCTATTTCTTCATTAATAGTCTGGGCAGGTAACATTCTAATTCTATCAAAAAGTCTATCTCTTGTATTCACAATTTGCTCCTTGAACAATATTTGAGCCAATAATGACAAGAGGGGAATTAATGGCAATTTTTTTATAAAGTGAGAGAAGGATAGGATGTTGAGCGGGACAAATAGATTGACATCAGCAGGGATAGGAAAAAATTCTGTTCTGCTGAGGATTAACATGAATGTGATAAGAAGTTCAAGTGGCTGGATTGAAGTGATAACGGGCAGTATGTTCACTGGTAAGACGGAAGAATTGATCCGTCGGGTGCGTCGTACTCAATATGCGAAGCAGAAATGCCAGGTATTTAAGCCGGAACTCGATAATAGATATGAGGCAGAATATATCGTATCGCATAATCAGATAAAAACTGCCTCAATTCTGGTAAAAACAGCAGACGAGATACTGGAAAAAGTTGATGAAGATACGGAAGTGGTAGCCATTGACGAAGTGCAGTTTTTTGATGAGAAAATAATTGAGGTGTGCACTACTTTGGCAGATAGCGGGAAGCGGGTGATAATTGCGGGTCTGGATCAGGATTACAGAGGACTTCCCTTTGGGTCTATGCCGGTGCTGATGGCTATAGCTGAATACGTAACCAAAAATCTGGCAATATGCGTGAAATGCGGAAATCCTGCGAATAGAACTCAGCGGTTGCGGGGAGGAACTGATACCGTTCTGGTTGGAGCTTATGATATATATGAGGCACGTTGCCGAAATTGTCACGTGGTAATAGAAAAAGAAAAGAACGAGGAGTGATATAAATGCCAGAGCAAAATTTTGTTCAGTATCTAGTAATTAAAGCGATTGATATTTATATATTTGTGATCATAATCCGAGCGATCCTATCCTGGTTTTCATCAAATTCCAATAATTCATTATACAGATTTATAATCCAGCTAACCGAACCTTTATTATTTCAGATACGCAGATTTTTACCAAAATCACGGGTAGATTTTTCGCCCTTGATAGCGATAATATTGCTATCAATTCTGCAACAGGTGATAAACGGATTATAGCAGGCATTGATATGAGAGAAAGGATACGAAACTCAATTGAGTATATCAGAAGCAGAAGTGCTATTGTGCCGGAACTGGGAATTGTTCTGGGTACAGGCTTAAATTCTGTAGCTGATATCGCTCAAGAAGTAGTGGAGATTCCTTATGCGGAGATTCCTGGTTTTGGTATATCAACCGCACCTTCACATGCCGGACGCTTATTGCTGGGAAGAATAGCAGAAAAACAGGTAGCAATCATGCAGGGGCGTCTGCATTATTATGAAGGATTTAGCCTGCAGGAAGTGACTTTTCCGATACGCGTACTGACCGCACTGGGAATAAATACATTGTTTTTGACTAATGCAGCGGGCAGCTTAAATCCGTTTTTTCTTCCAGGAGAGCTGGTCTTAGTGAAAGATCATATAAATTTCATGGGCAACAATCCCTTAATCGGGAAGAATGATGAGGCATTGGGCGAAAGATTTCCCAGTCTGCATAATCCTTATGATGCAAAATTGCGAAAACAAGTAATCGAGATTGGTCGTAGAAATAACTTCAATATTTTGGAAGGAGTATATGTGGCAGTGACGGGACCAAGCCTGGAAACGAGAGCAGAATGCCTGATGCTTCGTAATCTGGGGGCAGACCTGGTGGGTATGTCCACAGTGCCTGAGGTGATAGTTGCAATTCATGGCGGAGTGAGAGTGCTGGTGCTATCCGCAGTAACAAATTTGAGTAATATATTTCACAGTCAACCGCATACGCAGGAAGAGATCAGGTATTATGCAGCAAAGAATAAAGAGAAATTGGCAATGATAATAAAAGAAATAGATCTAAAAATCTAAAAAGAGGGTGATTTTATGTCAGAGAAAGCATTATCAAACGAAGATCTCAAAAGTTATGAAGAGAATATCCTCAAAGAAAGAAAGACATCGGAAGAATTGATCCGGGAATTGAATGAAATGCAGAAACACAGTATGAAAGAAAGCAGTGGAGATTTATCATCATATTCACTGCATCAGGCAGATATGGGTACTGATACGATTTATGCAGAGAAGCGTGTATATTATTTAAACAGCGAAATTGAGAAACTGCGCAAACTGAATCAGGCACTGAGACGAGTTTACGATAAGAGTTATGGAATATGCCAAATATGTGGAGCACAAATTTCAGAAAAGAGACTAAAGGCAATTCCTTATGCCAGATACTGTATAGAATGCAAGAATGAAGAGGAAAAGCGAAAAAAGAAACGATGATGAAAAAATATAAGTATTACCTGGTAACTGTAATCATTTTAGTGCTTGATCAATTGAGTAAGCTCTATATACGAAGTCAATTGAATCCGGGAGATCGCTTGTATCTGACGCCGAAGCTGATCTGGATCACTTACGTGAGAAACACAGGGGCATCTTTCAGCTTCAGCCTTGGAGAGTCTAATTTAAACCGGATCATTTTTTCCATAGTGACGATAATTGCCTCAATAATTTTAGTAGTTATCATCCAAAGAAGTGGAAAAAGGGCAGAAATGACAGGATTTTCTTTAATCCTGGGCGGAGCATTGGGCAATTTGATTGACAGATTATGGCTGGGCGGAGTTACTGATTTTATAGACTGTGATTTTCCTGATATTTTCATGGAACGCTGGCCAGTGTTTAATCTGGCAGATAGTTCGATAGTGATAGGAGTCAGTTTGCTTGTTCTTTATTATCTGATATTTGAAAAGAGAAACAGCAAAACTGAGATTAGAGCAAAAGAAAAGACATAGCAAAATATTTGGAGGAATGATGAAAATCTGGAAATCTTCCAGACTTGTTTTATTTCTGATGATGATAATAGCCTTTCCGGGATTGTTATCAGCAGTAACCGTGTATGAGATACAGTACACCGAGGATTCTTCGGGCGATTCCCCGTTATTTGGTCAGACAGTGAATGTTAGCGGTATTATAACAGCTACAGGATATTATTCTTCAGGTAACAGTAATCGCTTTTTTCTAAGTGATCCGGAGGGAGGTGCATGGCATGGAGTTTTCTGCTTCAATTATGATTTCATAGTGGAAGTGGGAGATGAAGTGGAATTCACTGCCCAGGTGGATGAGTATTTTGGCTTTACAGAATTGAAAAATCTGACAAGTTTTAATTTGATCAGCAGCGGAAATCCAGTACCTGCAGCAATTGAAGTCAGCACTCTGGATGTATCCACTCAAGAAGCTTATGAAGGCTGCCTGGTAAAAGTGGGATTAGTGGAAGTTACGTCAACTCCGGATACTCATGGTGAATGGTATGTAGATGATGGCACAGGCGAATGTCAAATAGATGATAGTATATTCAGTTATGGCAATGTTCCGATGGGCGAGGAATTCTATTCTATTATTGGGGCAATTGATTACAGTTATGATGCTTTTGGTATAAATCCAAGGAGTATTAATGATTTTATCCTGATGGGAATGCCTATTATTGAAGAAATAACAACGATACCTGCTTATCCTGTAATTGGTGAAGATATAGAAGTCAGGGCAAAAATAGTTGATTATGACGGACTGATCATGACGGCTGAGATCATATGGCGATCAATAACGGGAACTGCTGGGGAATGGCATACCAATCAATTGCTCCCGGTACCTGGGGATATATACAAATACACTTTACCGGGGCTGCTGGATGGAAGTTATTATTACGAGTTTACTATTTATGCCGAAGATGATGACGGTAATGAAATAGAATCTGAACTTCAGACTATAAATATTGAGGGAATTGGATTGCCTTTCATCGAAGAAATTATCATTATACCTGCCTTCCCGTTTGTTGGAGAAGATATTGAGGTTCAAGCAACTATTGTTGATAGTAGCGGATTAATTATGACTGCAGATATCACCTGGCGATCAATAACTGAAACTGTCGGTGACTGGCATACCAATCAAATGTTGCCTGTACCCGGGGATATATACAAATATACTTTACCGGGGCTGCTGGATGGAAGTTATTATTACGAGTTTACTATTTATGCCGAAGATAATGACGGAAATGAAGTAGAATCTGAGTTACGGACTATAGATATCTATGAACAGACTATCAATTTGGAAGAAATCAACCTGCTTAACAGTCCTGTAGCGGGAAACAGCCTCCTGGTGGAAGCAGTTATCGTTGGCCCTTTTGAAGCTAACATGCAGGCGTGGCTGATATATACAAAGGATTACAGCAGCAAGGAATATCAGGTGCCATTAATTCAAGACAGCGTGGATGTAAATCTATATACAGGCGGAATTCCGGGTCAATCTGCCGGAACTAAGCTCTATATTGGAGTTTATGCTATCAATGATTCAGTGGAAGTTTATTATTATGACCAGATAACCTATACCTATCCTGTTAAGGATCACCAGGCAATTCTCAAGGTTATGCCTCATCCTTTTGATCCTTATCAGCGTGACAGCGATCCTGATAACGATACAATGCTGATCAAGTTCTTTGCCCAGCGTGGTGACCGGGCAATCATGCGGATATATAATTCCGAAGGAAAGCTGATGCTCACACCGGAGAATAAGGTGATCACCAGTAACACCGGAGAAAATTCATATCTTTGGAATGGTCGGGATAAATACGGAGAATTACTTCCCTGGGGATTGTATATCTGTCATCTGGAAGTACAGGAGAATGATAGTGGTGATGTTAAAACAGCTCAGGTTCCCATTGTGATCGGTGGACCTTTGAAATAGGGGGAAAATGATGAAGAAGGCAATATTACTAATATTTGTTTTAGCACTGAGTTTAAATCTTTTAGCAATTTTTGATGATTATGATCCTTCTCCCCGGGCTCGGGCAATGGGTGGAGCCTTTTATAGCACTTCCAATGATCAGATGGCGATTTTTTATAACCCTGCCGGATTATCTTTAGCCGGTAATGGAGTAACTACTTCCTACTGCAAAGTTTTTGGCAATGATTTTCAGGAACTGACAGTTCTCGGATTTTCTTATGTATTACCCGGAAAACTGGGTACTGTAGGCTTGGGTTTGGAAGCAATGGATGTAGATTATCTGGATGTTAACCTGATGAGCGAAAAGATTTATGCTATCAGTCATTCTTTTGCGCTTCTCAAGGATATTCACAGTGAAATATATCTGGGATATTCCTTTAACCTGTATTCTCTGGATATGGATACATTCGGCAGTGAAACTGACATGGGGATTAGTCTGGGAGCTTTGGCAATATTGCATCAGCGAACCAGGCTTGCTTTTGCCATATCTAATCTGAATAATCCGGCTTTTGGCAAAGAAGAAGATGAGGAACTGGCTCAGAAAATGACCATCGGAATTGCCTATGAACCGTACCCTGACGTGACCACAGCTCTGGAATTGAAAAAGACTTATGGGCTGGGTGGCGTGGAAGGTGAAAAAACTGAGATACATGGTGGAGTGGAATATAAAGTTTATGAGATTTTGACCTTGCGGGCAGGACTCAGAAATCAACCGGCATCATACAGTTTCGGGGCAGGAATAAATGCCTACGGTGTGCAGATAGATTATGGCTACAACACGCATACCGTTCTATGTGGCACGCATCATTTTGGTTTAGGTTATAAGTTCTAATCAATAAAGGAGAAGAGAGTGAAAAAGAAGAATGAAGTACCAGTTAAATCCAGTAATGCTCTGGTTAATGGATTCGTTTCAGCTTTCTTTGATATTGTAAAACATTTTATCAGGGACCTGGATAATCGGCAGAAAGTGAAAAAAATAGACAGATACCAGGAAGGTCTTCAGAATCTGGAGCATTTAATTATCCGCCTGGAAGAAAAAATCGAGCAAAACAGACGTGATATTGAAGAACTTAAAAACAGGCTTATGTGGGGTAACATTATAATAGTAGTGCTACTGCTGATCAATCTTTATCATTTAATTTTAAGGTAGATGGAAATAAAAAGCCCTCGGTTATCCGGGGGCTTTTTTTTTAAATTACTCAAGTTTCTCAGGAATATAAACCTGCAATATAATGAGTCTTCTTTGAACATATTGCCCGGATAATTCCATAATAATTAACTGATATTAAAATATCTGGGTGCACATTAGGCGTTTTTGATAATTAATCTACTATTTCAGTTCGTATTGTTAGTTTTGTTCGGTGCTAATGACTCTTATTTTTTTGAGCAACTAACAAAAC
>CAZAHZ010000163.1:0-7807 GCA_964485055.1 uncultured Candidatus Cloacimonadota bacterium | reverse complement strand
TTTTCATTCATTCTTCGAGAATTTTTGCTCTATTTCCGATTATTCTGCTTATTGGATTGGTAAGCGGCTTGATAACAGGAATTTTGGTAATAATTTTATATAAAAATATTCGACTAAGTTTTGACAGTTGAAAAGTATAATGATAAGAGTTATTAGTGAAAAATTATGAAATAATGGGATTGTTTGGGACGGAAGGGATGAAACAGGAAAAGAAGTGGGCACTGGTGTGTATTTGTATAAGATAGGGGATGAAAATGGATTTGTAGGGAAAGCGGTTAAGATACGATAAAAAATAGCGCATTAAAAATTTGACAGAAATTATTTTAATTATTTTATTTTGTCAAAGGTTTATTATGAAAAATAAAAATGTATTCTGGAATCTATTAAGATACACTATTAGCTTACCCCCCTCCTATTGCACAACCTACCGCCCTATTGGTAGTTATGAAAGAACACACAAGAATTATAAAAGCATAGATACTCAATTACATTCCCAAAATTTTATATGCAAAAATAAATTCACATAGCTTGCACCTGTCTGTGAATTTCCCTAAGCAGGCAGGTTATTCCTTTTAACCTTCTCTTCTATAATTCAAGGAGCGGAAGCTGAGAGCAGGATATGGAGTTGGGGAAATTACTTCTTATATCGTTGCTACTACTCCAGGGTATAAGAAGGACACTGTACTGGAGTAAATAAAAAATTAGGAGAAATGATGACTATGAAAATTAGTTTTATAACAATAATATGTATAGCAATTTGCACTATTCTATTTGCAGGTCAAGAAGTAAATAATGTGGTAGTAACCGTAGATATGATAGAGGCACCCTCTGGAGGTTGGAGTGATACAACCGTAGTTTTTGTAGCCCCAGGTTATGGGAAATACCAAATAGCTTTTGACTTCGTCTATAATATTGATATAGGACCTCACGTTCTTATAAATTTTGGTATTGAGGGAATACTTCCCCACTTCGCTATAAACTATTATCCGGACGAATGGGAGAATGGAATTCCACAGACCTATAGGGTATGGGTGGATTTAGAAGAAGGTATTGAGTACACCCTCTATGCTTCGATTTGGAATGCTGGGGTTATCGTTAGTGATCCAGTTCTTACTGCTACACACAAATTTATTTATGAGCGTGATTTTATGGTCTCACTACCATTTAATGAATATTTTGAGAATAAAGGCGATAATGTGACTTTCAATCCTCTGATGACTTATGAAAGTGGTTCATACTTTGATTTTACCGGATATGCCTGGGCTGATGCGAAATTTGACATAAATTGGTTTCATCCTAATTTTCAAATGGATTTTCAGGGAACAATTAATGATATTGTTACGATTTACCCTCCATTTAATACAGATGACCTAATTGAACATATCTATTTCCAGGAAACTTATCATCCTTACTATAACCCACATCCCTTTTTTCAGGATTGTTCAAACACTGTAGAATATTTAGGTGATTTTGAGATGATTGATAATGAAGGTGATGAAGCATATTTCGGTGATCGAATATTCAACTTTGAGTACGCCCCCAATTATGCAAATTTAACCTCAATAGAGTTTACCATTGAGTCATCTGATGATTGCCATCCACTATTGGAATGGTCCACCAGATATAGTTTATTCTTTTATTACAATGGATTGCATAATTACTTTGAGACTGTAATAAAAAGAAGGAAATACAATATAATGGGGAATCCTATTGAAAATTGGAATGTTATCGCGACAATTTCTCCAACAGATTATACTTATGAAGATCTAACCTTAGAATCACCCGATCCAGACCCTGAACCAGGTGGCACTTTTGGAATTGAAGGAACAGCTAAATACAAAATAATGTTGCAGCAAACACCTGCCAATCCTAATTATAATGCAAGTTGGGCTGATCAGGTTTGTGGAGAATCATCAATTCGGAGTATATTGTATGGTCAAAATGGTGGTGGTGGTGAACAAAACCCAATGTTATACGGTGTTTTCAATCTGAATATTGTGGATTTTCATAATCCTACTATATCGTTTACTATAAAGGACGATGCCTATGCCAATACATCTGTAAAGATATACAATATCAGAGGACAGTTAGTTCAGACATTACTTGATGAAGCATTGAGTAAAGGTCGTCATACTCTTGTCTGGAATGGAACTGATATGAATAATAGAAATGTTGCTTCCGGAGTATATCTTATGCGGATTTGTCGTGGTAATGAAAAGACAGCAAGGAAGATTAGTTTGTTAAGATAGCAAAAAAAGGAGGAGGTGATATTTACCTCCTCCAAAGTTTTATTATAACATGGATATAATAACACAAAAGGTATCATTACATTTACCGTCATGTATCTTTAATCGCATTTATAGCAACCGATATAATAAGAGGAAAAATGAAAAAAAACTTTTATATAAATAAACTCGTGAAAGAAATAATATTTCTTTTAATATATACCATACTCTTAACCTCACTCTCTTTTGCAGATACACATATTGCAGGTGGAAGCGTATCGGGGACATGGAAGACCGGTAATAGTCCGTATATTATTAACGGAGAGATAGAGATTCCCGTGGACAGCACTCTTATAATAGAACCTGGGATTCAGGTAGTTTTTTCTGGACATTACAAGTTTAATATTTATGGGACATTATTAGCAGAGGGAACTGAATTAGATACGATTAATTTTACTATTGTCGATACCACTGGATTTTCAAACCCAGATACAACTGCGGGTGGCTGGCATGGCTTGAGATTTTACGACATAGATACTAACGAGCAAGATAGTTCAAAAATTGTGCATTGCAAATTTGAATATGGCAAAGCTATAGGTGATGATCGGTTCGGTGGAGCAATCTATTGTGAAAGATCATCTGATATTTTGATTAAGAATTGCTTAATTAGAAACAATAGAGCAGATGATTATGGCAAAGGCGGAGGGATATATTGCTATTACTCGAGCCCTGCTATAAGTTATACAACGGTAAGTTCAAACACCTCTTCATATATGGGAGGTGGAATTTATTTACAAGAATCCTATCCATATTTAGTAAATGTTACCATAAGCAGAAATTATGCTGCCCGTAATGGAGGAGGTATTTACTGTGATTATTCCAATCCAATTTTGCAGGATGTAATTATCAATGAAAATTCAACTGATTCTACTTATCTCAATGCAGGTGGTGGCATTTATTGTTATCATTCCAGTCCGATTTTAGATAGAGTTATTATTAATAATAATAACTCATACTACGGTGGAGGAATTTATTTTCAAACTTCCAGTCCAATCTTAGCCAATGTAACTATTTGTGGAAATACTGCCAACTGTGGTGGAGGAATTTACTGCAATGATACTTCCTGTCCTAACTTATCTAATGTGACTATCAGTGAAAATTTTGCTAACCACGGTGGTGGAATAGGTTGCCGCCACGATTCAAGCCCGGTTCTGATGAACTGCATTGTGTGGAATAATCAGGTAGAAGAATTTTATTTGGTTTACGGTAGTACAATAACAATAACCTACTCGGATATTATGGATGGATGGACGGGTGAAGGTAATATCAATGAAGACCCGCTTTTTGAAGATCCGGCTCATGGTGATTTTCATCTCACGGAATATTCTCCCTGCATAGATGCGGGAAATCCAGCTTCCGTTCCGGATCCCGACGGAACAATTATTGATATGGGTGCATATTATTTTCATCAGAATAATGTTATTCCTCCAACTGTTGATTTCTGTGCAGATGTTACGGCAGGAAATGCTCCTTTAACTGTTCATTTCACAGACACTTCTTATCCCGGGAATAGCGATATTGCAAGCTGGTACTGGAATTTTGGCGACAGCACTTTTTCTGATGAACAAAATCCGATCCATACATATGACAGTCTCGGAATATATACAGTTTCATTAAGAGTAATTACTGAAAATAATGGGATCAGTACAGAGACAAAGACAGACTATATAAGTGCCTATGGTTCGGGGTTTCACATACCCGGCGGTGATGTAAGCGGTGTATGGATAGCAAATTTCAGTCCTTATATTATTGACGGAAATATCCAAATACAACTGGGTGATTCTCTCCTTATCGAATCCGGAGTCGAGGTTCTTTTCTCAGGTCATTATGAATGTGATATTTTCGGCAGATTACTGGCGATAGGAACAGAAGGGAATTCGATCTTATTTACCGCACAGGACACCCTGTCCGGATGGAAGGGATTGAGATTCTATGATACAAACACTAACGGGCAAGATAGTTCGAAAATTGTATATTGTAAATTCGAGTATGGCAATTCAAGCAATAATGGTGGTGCGCTCTATTTAAAAAATTCATCAGATATTTTGATAAAGAATTCATTAATAACACACAATAGCGCTGCCGATTATGGTGGTGGTATTTCTTGTGATAATTCCAGCCCTAAATTAATGGGTGTTACATTATATGGAAATTCAGCACATTTGGGTGGTGGCGGTATTTATTTGATCGACTCTTATCCTGTTTTTAATTCTGAAAATCGATGTAATATCTTCATGAATTATGCAAATCACGGGAATGACCTATATGCATTTCAATGCTCCACCGTTAATGTAATTGTGGATACTTTTACTGTATTCGCACCTGACAATCATTTTGCTTCCCCTATTGATAATTTCACTTTTGACATTCTTAATGGAAAGATAGAGCCGATAGAGCAAGACCTTTATGTGAGCCCCTATGGCTCGAATGACAACAGTGGATTATCACCCGATGATCCGCTCCGAACTATTTCTTATGCATTAGTAAAAATTGCCCCTAATGAGCAAGACCCACACACGATCCATTGTGCAAATGGACTATACTCGTTTTCTGAGACGGGAGAGGTGTTTCCTTTAAATTGTAGAAGTTATGTTTTCATCCACGGGGAAGATGAAGATTATACTATTCTCGATGGAGAAGAAAAGTATGGTGTTGTATTTTGCAGATATGATACTGTTGTTACGATGGAAAATATGACTGTTAAGAATGGAAATTCTCCCGTGGGCAGCGGAATTTATTGCTACGAATCAATCCTCGATTTAAATAATATGACCATTACAGAAAATGGTACATCTTCCGATAAGGGGTATGTTTCTCAAGATATAAAAAATAATAAGAATAAGGAAATTTTAAAACCTGCAAGTAATTATTCCAAAATCGATAATCCTTTGAACGATACCTGTTTTATGCCTGTCAATAATAAGCTAAATGAGGCGTTATCCCTGTTGGAAGATTGTCTGGATGAAGGAAGAAATTTTTCTTTGGGAGGAGGAATTTTCTGTAGTCGTTCCACACTAAAGATAACAAATGCAACGATCAGTTTCAATAATGCAGAGGGTTGTTATGGAGGAGGAATTTATTATGAATATGCCAATTCGATTTTGAGTAATGTGGAAATTACCGGTAATACTGGAGAGTTTGGCTGCGGAATTTACTCCTCACATTCAAGTTTAAATTTATATAACACTATTATCAGTGCAAATACAGCATATTATATTAATGGTTATAGTTTGGGAGGCGGCTTTTGTTCTTATAAGTCCACATCGAGTTTAATTAATATTCTTATAGATCAAAACTCCGGGTATGGTGGTGGCGGGATATATTCCGAGGAAGATTCTTTGCTAAGCTTATCAAATGTTACTATCAGCAACAATAGTGCAACATTTGGAGGTGGGATTTATTGCAACGAATCGAGTCCTGATTTATTTAATATAGATTTGTATAAAAATTATGCGGGTAACGGGGGTGCATTATATTTATATAACTGTAGTCCATATCTATCCAATGTTACTATTACCGACAATAGGGGCAAGTATTGCGGCGGCATAACCTGTGACAATGCAACAGTTCTTTTTGATACTGAAAACTTATGTAATATCTTCTTAAACTACGGAGGTTGGGCAAATGAATTTTATTTCAATTATAATTGCCCGGTTATGGATGTAATAATAGATACTTTTACAGTCCTTCAGCCGGATGTATATTTTGCATATCCCTTCGATTATTTTAACTTTGATGTCATTAACGCAAAAGTGGAACCGGTTAATCATGATCTTTATGTCAGCCCTGCCGGTTTCGATAATAATAGCGGTTTGACACCGGATGATCCTTTAAAAACAATAGCTTATGCTTTTGTAAAAATTGTTCCTAATGAGATTAATCCACATACGATCCATTGTGCAAATGGAGTATACTCCTTTTCAGAGACAGATGAAAAATTCCCTTTAAATTGCAGGAGTTATGTTTCTATAAATGGTGAGAATGAGCAATCTACTATTTTTAATGGTGATAACGTGAGGGGTATTCTTCAATGTTGGAAAGACTACAATTTTACTGTTAAAAATCTAACCATTATGAACGGAAACAGCACGTTTGGCGGTGGGATTTATTGTTCACATTCCAGTATGGATATTGCTCATGTTAACCTTAAGGACAATTATGCAGATGCTCTTGGCGGTGGTATATTATACTGGGATTCCAATTCAACCATGCGTAATGTTACTATTAATGGAAATACTGCAGAATACGGCAGAGGCGGAGGTATTTCATGTGATGATTATTCAACCCTTTCCGTAATTAACGGGCTTATTTACAATAATATTTCTGAATCCGGTGGCGGATTATCCTGCTATGATAACTCCAGTATGAATTGTACTAACCTTACCATTGCTAATAATACCGCTACTTCAGGAGGAGGAATTTACGGCAGCGATATTGGTTTATTGAATTGCATTCATTGGGATAACTCTCCTCAAGAAATACCTTCAAGCTCTGTTATTGCAACCTATTCGGATATTCAGGGCGGATGGACAGGAGAAGGAAATATCGATGCGGATCCTCTATTTCTAAATCCTGATGATGGAAATTTTCAAATAACTTCTGGCTCACCATGCATTGATGCAGGGATACCCGATACTACAGGTCTTCATCTTCCTCAATATGACTTAAATGGAGATCCCAGAATTTACAATGGTATAATAGATATGGGTTGTTATGAATGGCAGGGTGTCGCAGTCGATGAAGAACCGGTACAAAATTCAACCATCCTTACCTGCAGCCCCAACCCCTTCTCATCATCAACAACCATATCTATAAAATTTAATCACCCGACTTCACTTCGTTCCGTCGTGGCAAGCGAATTATCACAAATTAAGATTTATAATATCAAAGGACAACTGTTGAGAAAATTTCTCCTTGTCGTTCCCTCTCCCGATCTCCCCGTCTCTGTTACCTGGGATGGTAGAGATGAAAGTGGTAAAGAAGTGAAAAGCGGTGTGTATTTCTGCACTCTCCAAAACGGAGAAAAGCAGTTAATAAAGAAATTGGTGCTCGTGAGGTAAGCTATAGAAGAAAAAATTTGACAGAAATATTCTATGTAAGAGATGATTTTTGTAAGGTTACATTATGGATCCAAAAAGAAATTTTGAGAAGAAAATACGATTTCAACCGTGCAAGAAATATGTGCGTATACATGGGAAAATTATGGGGGTAAATTACTTTTAGAGAATCTGTTGTTTTTATCAACCTTTGCTGTTGTCACCCTTCATCCGCCAGCTGATAGTGCCATATGGCACAATTATAGGCGGATCAGTGTGACAATGCTTTTAGCTATTATGTTTATATCCTATTTCTTTCTATTCGCATTAGTATTATTCCGTAATAAAAGTCTGAAGTGTCATGATTCTAAATATTTTTGGGGGTATGCATGCTCCGTCCTGAAATATATTGACACTATCAAAGTACTATAAATATTATTCAACTAAGTTTTGACAGTTCAATGGAATCCTGCGAAAAAATGTAAC
>CAZAHZ010000162.1:0-7847 GCA_964485055.1 uncultured Candidatus Cloacimonadota bacterium | reverse complement strand
TTATCTCATTGGGGCTCGATTTGAATACTAACCCATTATTTTTGATGAAGAGCCCCTTTTTTTTATTATTCTACTGGAAATACACTGATCAATTCCACCACATATTGCAGTATTAGTGAGGCATCATAAGAATCTATCACCCCGCTGCCATCCACATCCGACCACTGAAAACGCCATTCCTCCCAGGGCAACGGATCTGTCTCCACAAAAAAGTTTACTCCCGCTGCGTACATTAATATAATTGAACAATCAAAGGCATCTACTTCATAACTGTTATCAATATCTCCCAGACAGGGAATCAGCAGAAAAGCTCCTGGAACATTCAGCTTGCCATACCCCCAGCGGTCATTCGGTATTGTTCCCGTTTGACCATCTGTAAATGCCGTCTCTGTCAATCTGCCGATCAATTCATCCGACATCAGGTCTGGAAATCTTTCCAATATCAAGCCCATTGCTCCCGCTACATGCGGTGCTGCTCCACTCGTGCAACATAAACTTGAATATCCCGTTGAGCTTGACGAATTTGGCGTGTAAGCATTAGTCGGAGCTGTCAGTTCCGGTTTGATCACGCTGTCCGGTGCTCCTTTACTACAGGCAGAATAGATGCTTCCGTTACTTTTATCATGTGCTCCGGCACAAATTGTCTCGCTGGCACAGGCATAAGTGTTCAAAGAATATGCTCCCTGATAATAATTTTCATATACTCCACCATAACCTGCTCCTGCTATCCAGCCCCACCAGTCGCCACCCTGGTCATCATAACCTTCTCCCGGCACTTCCAGTTCAATTGTCCAGTTATCTCCTGCCGTCAATACTCCATATTCGTCAGCTACCACTAATTCCAGATAGGGATTTCCCAGAATAGTCATATCATGAGAGAGATATAATCGCCCGTTAGGTGTATTAAAAACCTGGTCGGCACCCGGTGCAACCGGTCCCCAGTATGTTCCATCAGGATCACTAATGGTTACGCTGAAATCATCTCCCGTTTGATAATATAACCTGCTGATCACAAAATCATTTCCCGCTGTATTACTGCCTGTGATCGTAAAATTGAGATCTGTAACCGGATTGCCATACTGCGCAGCACCTGTCACAAAGCAATTATAATTATACCAGTTACCCGCTGCCACTGCTGAGCAACGACCTAAACCGCCAAAACTTTGCAGTGCCTGCGCCACCGGATCACTGCCGTCAGGATCACTGAACATTGCCCCCATGCTCATGGATATCACCACAGGCTTGCTGCTGTCCAGTTCCTCTGCCTTCTGAGCTATATAGGAAACGGCATTTATAATATTTGCTGAACCATTGGACATCTGGACATAAATAATTTCAGCTTCCGGCAGCATTCCTGCCCGCACGCCTCCTGAAGCACTGCCATCACCGGCAGCTATTCCGGTGCACTGCGTTCCGTGAGGTGATCCTGAACTGATCACAGGTCCTGTGCCACTGTTGAGTTCATCTGCCAGATATTCCCTGCCATAACCAAATAAGACTGGTGGATTACCACTGCCAGATTGATTCCAGATCGCTGCTATGCGTGTCCCGTTTTCATTTATAAAATCTTCATGCTGCCAGTTTAAGGGCGATGAATCTATCATACCGATGATCACTCCCGCTCCCCTGCCTAACTCCTCCTGGATATAATCCGCATCACAGCCTCCATATACGCTGCCATTCATGTGGTCTGAAGTAGAAATATCCAATAACTCCATTGATGCTATGCTGGGATATATCGCTTCCACGCCTTCAATGCTCTCCAGCTTATCCAGAACTGTCAGAGGTAATCGTAAGGTTGTCAGATCACCATACCTGTGCAATCTTTCACTTTCCACAGGCAGATCTGCCTGCGGAAAATCTCCCTTGAGGATCACATCCACTCCCCATCCTCCATCCATTGGAATTAATCCGCTTATGAGTTCACTTTCGGACATATCTCTCCTGATCTCATTCTCATTCAGATAACGTAAAATAAAGGGTAACTCCGCTCCCATTACAAAGGTTGCTACAATACAGAACAATAATATTAACACTAATCTTTTCTTCATCATTAAACTCCTCATTGATTACTGGTTCTTTCCCAATCTCAACTTCTTCAATTATCTTTGCAAGTTATTTCTTATTTTTCTATAATTATCTGCCTCTCTCGCCATATTGCCACAGTATTCCCGAAGCCCTATCGCAGTCCCTTATAAGTTGCACTTAAAACGACCCCACATTTTTTTGTTGCGTCGTCTCGAGTGCGATCTGTAAGTGATCATTTAGTTAATATAGAGAAAATGACTTGACTTTTAAAGGTATCGAAGGTAGTAATGAATAAGAATTTTCCAGGAGGAATTATGCGGAAATATTATTTGATTTTTATATTGTTATTACCAGTTTTTATGTTTGCCGGATTTGATATTAACCTGGAAGGCGGTTTTGCCTGGTGCGGGTACAACGATATCAGAGTGCCTGGAGATACAGGAACAGAATATTCATTCTGTGGTGATCTTGATTATCAAACTCAGGCTTACGGAAGATTGCATCTGGGCTACAGGTTCAATGACAAGCATTATATTTTTATCACGGCAGCACCGCTGACTGTTAAGGCGGAAGGAGAACTTGATAAACCGCTGTATTTTGGGGATACTCAATTTGGTGCAAATACCCGGTTAACCTCTTATTACTGTTTCAATTCCTGGCGAATTACCTGGCGCTATATGTTAATTAATAACACAAAATGGCAATTCGCAGCGGGATTTACTGCAAAAATTAGAGATGCCTATATTAGTGTGGAAAATTCCAGTGGCAAAGAAAGATTCAGCAACGTGGGCTTTGTGCCCATTATACATTTTATGGCAGATTACAGGTTTAGTGACAAATCAGGCTTGAACCTGACTGGTGATGCCCTGGGAGCACCGCAGGGAAGGGCAGAGGACGTGCGGCTGTCATTATATCACCTTGTGACTGATAAAATTAAACTCGACCTGGGTTATCGGATACTGGAAGGTGGAGCGGATAATGACAAGTTTTATGGTTTTGCCCTTTTCCACTATCTTTCAATGGGAATTAGTTATCGGTTATAATTTGTTATTTTATGATTGAAATTTTATAATGGAGGGATAATGCAGCAGGAAGAATTTTTCCAGGAACATGATAAAGAAGTGCTGGCAGCTATTGCCGGGGCTGTGGTGGGAATCGCCGGAGCAGGAGGATTGGGCAGTAATGCAGCAGTAGCATTAGCCAGAGCCGGAGTAGGGAAATTGATTATTGTTGATTTTGATAAAGTTTCGGCATCGAATCTGAATCGCCAGTATTATTTCTCTGATCAGATTGGATTATCTAAAGTGGAGGCATTGAAGCATACTCTGAAGCGGATCAACCCCTGGAGTGAATATGAGATACATATGCTCCGTCTCACCCCGGTCTTAATAGAGGAAATATTTGAGGATGTGGACGTTATGATCGAGGCATTTGATCATGCCGAGTCAAAGCAGATGCTGATCGAGACCTGGGATGACAGTTTTAAAGATATACCCTTGATCATCGGTTCCGGGCTTGGTGGCATAGGGGCAAATAATAAATTGCAGGAAACAGTTAGTGGCAACCTCTATATTATCGGCGACGGCGAAACTGATGTTGAGCAGGGATACAAACCTCTGGCTCCTCGAGTTGGTGCAGTTGCCTGCATGCAGGCTAATCTCGCTTTACAGTTACTGGTTGATAAATATAAACGGGGTCAGGAAAAGCAAAGATGAAAAATATATTTTATTTGAATAATCGCCTGGAAGACTGGCAGCCCGGAATGACAATCAGAGATTTACTCGAGAAAAAGATCTTCACTTTTCCAATGCTGGTGGTCAAGATCAATGGTACTTTAATTAAAAAATCTGAATATGCTGTGGCAAAGATTCCTGAGAATGCTGATGTTCAAATAATTCATTTGATGAGTGGTGGCTAAATAGCGATTAATTCTCGAACTTGATATTTACGCAGTCATTAAATCCTGCGAATTCTTCAAGTGCTATATCCAGCAACTTCTTGATATAAGGATCGGATTTTATTAAGTAGTGCAGGTTTTTGACCAGAAGAGTACCTGTGGTGCGGTCTGCCTTGAGATCAATCAATCCAATGAACTGGTCGTGATAAAGAAGGGGCATGGAGAAGAAACCAAACTTTCTTTTTGAGACCGGCAAATAACATTCCAGTCTATAATCGAGGTCGAAGATTTTTTTCAGTCGCTTTCTATTAATGATCAGGTTATCAAAGGGAGATATTATTATCACTTTCTCCTGATATTCAATTAGATCAATATCCTTATCCGGGAGATAATAAACTACATCATTAAATAGCATGGGTCTGATCTTGCCTGATTGTTCATATTTTTTTACTATCTTCTTTATATTTTGAATTGGGGCAAAACGGAGGAATTCCGAGATATCTTTAAGCGTGGCAGAGCCTAAAGCAGAAAGTGCCTGATCAACCTGGAATTGAGCGGTTTCATCGAGGTCAGGGATTGATATACTGGTGCTGGCAGGATATACTTTTCCCGTGAGGTCATATACTTTTTAAATTTATCACGCCTGGCGACCAGCAGTTTCCCCTGCTGGAAAAGGTATTCTAAAGCATAGCGGGAAAGTTTCCAGCCCCACATCTCTCCCGGTTCAAGATTTTTATCATCGAAATCTGCCGATGATAAAGCACCTTCCTGGCAAATTCTCTGGTAAACTACTTCGAGTAATTCCTTAAATTCCTGAGTATCTGTGATCTCATTATGCCAGGCAAAGTTCTTTTTACGCTCTAAAGTGTATTTAAAAGATGATATAGGTAAAATTGAAGCAGCATGAGACCAGTATTCAAAGACTTTGTTTTCTGCCATCAGATCGGAGAGTTGAGTTGTATTATAAGCCGGAGACCTTGACCAGATTATATGATGATGAGCTCTTTGAGTTACATGTATCGTGTCAAGCTGAACGTAGCCCAGTTTGTGGATGATATTTTCCGGTTTCATCACCTGATGCTCCGAACCATTGGTCAAGCCCTGGGCATTCAGAATAATTTTTCTGATCAATTCACCTGATATTTTCTGCATGGTGTGAAATTGCTATCTATGGTTTCATTGTCCAGCAGAATAATATCGAGTATATTGTTCTTTAATGAGCATGATTAATACCTGAATAAATTTCTTTAATATATTTTACAACTTTTCTCTTGACAGGGTATAATATAATTGTTAGTTAGGTACATTGATATTTGAATTATTGATTTTGTAAAATAATATATAGATTTGAGGTTGTTAGGATAAAGTGAAGGTTTTTGTAAAAAGACCATAAAAATTAGTATCCTGAACAAAGCCGGAAATAGGGATACAAAAGGAAATACTTTCCTACCACCTCAGAAAGGCGCCCGGTGATAATGCCGGGCGTCAAATTATTATCAGAACAGCAGCCTGAGAGAGGCAGTGAAATTTCTTTCTGCCGCTGGATAATAAAAATTATCATCATAAACCCAATCACCATCTGCATCATCCATGTACCCAGCAGTTTCATATTTCAGATTGAAGATATTATTAAGCCGGAATTCGATGCCCAGCGAGGAATTTCCTATAATATTCAGGATATTATAATTTAATCCCAGATTCCAGACTGTGAAATCGTTGATGACATGATCTTCATTCTCGGTATTATCAAGGTATTGTTTCCCGGAATATTTCACCTGAATAAAGGTTTTTAAATTGTTTAAAGTATATTTCAATTTCACCTGTCCGAGGAATTCGGGGAAACCGGCTAAAGTATTACCGCTGAGATCAATTATAGAACCATCCCAATCAGTATAAACAAAATCGCGGAAGTAATTATCTGCCCAGGCGAATGAAGAGGAAAGTTGCAGGAATCTAATGAATCTCGATGAGAGATCAAATTCGACGCCTCGATGGATGGTAGCATCGGCATTTCCCCTGATAGCACTGCCCTGGTCGTCAATTCCGCCATAATCAACAATTTCATTCTGGAAATCCATATAGTAGGCATTAATTCGGAGTTTGTGATTATTATTAATAATAAAGGCGAAACCTGCTTCATAATCAATCACAAATTCCGGTTTTACCAGCGGGTTTGTCCATTCATAAGCTGCAATATCATCATTTTCGTCATATATGATCTTATAATCTGCGAATAACGGCTTCACTCCCAGATCATCAGGTCCATCCCAGGTATCATATAGTTCATTATCAGCCGGTTCACGGTGAGCTATGGAGCTGCTGGCAAAGATATTCCAGTATCTGGATAAATTGTAATTGACGCCTAATTGCGGATTAAGGAAGGAATAATCAACCGAATATCTGTTAAGGTAATCGCCGGAAAAATTGCCGGCTTCTTTCTGTTCAAAATCATAAGTGATATATTGATAGTGGATATTTGCCATAATGTTTAATTTATCTGTAACATTATAATTTTCATTAATAAAGGCAGTGAGATATTTCTTTTCTGCCTGATAGCGGTAATAATCATAACCGGGTGTAAAAACGTCCGGGGCAGGATATTCCAGAACCTCGTCAACTTCGCCCCAGTGATCACTTTGAAAATAACTGAGGTATGAGCCAATTGCAAGTTCCCCGCTGCGGTGCGTGATAGCAAGGTTACTGACCAGACCGACCTGATCTTTGCCGACCCATTTTTGACGGATCAGGTCAGCGTAAGCGGTTTCAGATGTATCTGCCAGACCATATTCCCAGAGATCAGCATCCTCAACTTTCTTTTCATAATAGCCATCTCCCTTGATATAGAAAAGGGTATTCTTCAATTGCAGATTATCATTGAAATGAAAAAGGTTGTGCAGTTCCAGGTGAGGCTGCAGGAAATCATCTATTTCATTATCATACGTGCTGGGATTATGCCGGTGATTTTTCTTGAGGTCTTCTTCCCAGGAAGGATACCAGGCTGCATGCGTGATCTCATGACCTGTATAGAAATTCAGATCGGTGATGCTTCTATCTGTCTGATAATTCAGAGAAGTGTAAAGCGAAGTCAGTTCAGAGGCAGAATTATCACGGTAACCATCGGAAGTGATCTTTGAGAGCCTGATATTCAGTTTCAGGTTATCAGCCAGAGAAGAATAATACTTCAACCCTGATTTAGTGGTATTATAACTTCCTGTAAGATAATAGAGATTATCAAATTTATTGGCGTATTCATCGGCAGAGGACGAGGTTTCAATATTCAGCGAGCCTCCAAATGAAGCAATGCCATAGCGTGAAGCTCCAACTCCCCGCTGGAACTGGATGTCCTGGACACTTTCGGCAAAGTCGGGCATATTTACCCAGTAAACGCAATGATCTTCAGGATCATTAAGCGGAATCCCATTGATCATTACGCCAATCCTTTTCTGATCAAATCCTCGCATCTTGATATAGGAATATCCCGAACCGGAGCCTGATTCCGAATAGGAATATACACCAGGCACCTCGTCCAGAATTAGAGGCAAATCCTGTCCCTGCAGATTATCTCTGATCTCTGAATTTGGAATATTGCTGGATGGCACCGGTGTCTTTCTTGTCTCTGCCCGTGTTTCTGTAATTGAGATGCCATCAATCTGGTGAATTTTTCTGGTTAATAGGACAGCGATCATTGAATATTGAGGCAAAGTATATTCCTCGGTAACCGGCATAAAACCAATATGATAGAAATCAACAGTATATTTGCCAGGCGGAAGATCGGTAAACTTGAACATTCCATCCCGATCAGATACTGTGTGGAGATCCAAATCCTGAATGCTGATAACCACATCCGGCACACCTTTCAGCAAAGCACTATCCAGAATGCGACCATACAGACTTTCTGCCTGAAGTACAATGGGAAATAAAC
>CAZAHZ010000161.1:0-7874 GCA_964485055.1 uncultured Candidatus Cloacimonadota bacterium | reverse complement strand
CATTGAAATTTGCAAAGAGGGCAGACACATGGGTCTGCCCGTACACTTTGTGTTGATATAACTATCTGTGTAATATAACAATATCTATATCTATCTGATAAAAAGAAGGGATGCTTTTTATGTTGAGCCATTATTTGAGTTTGATAATACTCCCGGAGTGGAGGATATTATCTGACGTCAGTATTCTGGTAATATAGAAGCCGGAAGGTATGGAATTATTTGCCTGATCTGTGCCATTCCACATAGCATTCTGCGGATCGCTTATCTTTTTTATCAATCTGCCTTTAACGTCATAGATGCAGATATTTTGTATCCACGAGCGTGAGCCATTCAGCCGGAAATTGATTGTATCTGAGAAGGGATTAGGATATGCTTGAAGTGAGGGAATAGTAATAATTTCGTTATCGGCAACAGGAGATGCTTCTGGCTGGAATTTTATATCTGTGGCGGAGAGTCCTACCTGGTAATCTTCTAAAAATGTTTCCTCCAGATCATATCTACTGACCGTACCTGCCTGCCCCCAGCCTCCTCCCAGAAATACCAGGTTAGTCTCATCAGTCTCCACAAAGTAACCTCCGGTAATAAAAGGATTATATGGCGAATACAGCAATTCCCAGTTGCTGGCATCATAGGCATACACATTATCATTCCCGATGTCTGCCACATAGACAATTCCAGCCGGCGTGATTGCCAGATCACCGCACCATCCACCCATCTCGATGGTGTGGTAGATCACATCAGAACCGGTCGCAATGATCTGAATACTCCCCTGAATTGTCATATAGTTACCCGTGCAGGAAACGTGAATTTGATTGCCGGTTGCCAGTAAATACTGGGGATTGGCATTCGATGGGATTGTACTGAGAACCTCAAAGGAGTCCAGATCAATCACAGACACTGAACAATTGGAATAATTTTCCATGTAAGCAGTATTACCCACATACAGCTTATTTGCCGCAATAGCCATACCGGCGGGATTGCAACCTACAGCCACCTGATCAATTACAGTATCAGTTGCCAGATCTATTTTATAGACCTGGCTAGAAAGTCCACCGGAAACATACAGAAAATCCTGATCAATGATCAGGTCATAAGGACTCACTGTAGTTCCCAGATAGATATCCGTCAGCGTGGCACCTGTAGTGATATCTATTTTCTGAACACTATTATCACCGGAATTTACTATATAAATATACTGGGTATTACAGGCAAGGCGATTTGGCATATCGCCCAAAACAGCAAATGCGTTATTGACTGTCCCTGTTTCAAGATCTATCCGGGAAAGGGTTTCGCTGCCGCTGTTTACCACAAAAAGCACGGAGCCATTGAGCAGGAAGCTGAGACTAAATAAAAGAATTAACATGGTTTTTGGCATAATTCTAACCTTTTTTTAATATAATCGAGAAATTTATATTTCTACCGGGTTGCGGCATATATTCATAGATATAATAGTGATTATCGAAGATGTTATTGATCAGTAACTGCCATTTTATCAGCCAGCTTTTATATTTCATATCCCAGGATACTGAGCAGTTATACAATTCATATTCACTCAATCTTTTCTGAGTGGAAAGCTGATCTCGCGTCGTCCACTGACTGCCAGTAAATTCCATACTTAATCCCAAATGGAAGTGCGGTGGAGTCCAGTTCAAAGCCACATTCCCCTGATAATCGGGAGTATAGATCAATTCCTTATTATAATATGCCGAAGGTTCTCCGCTGGATAATGTGGTCTTATCCGCAGTTATGGTTCGAGTAAAAACAGCTTTCACCTGCAGATTTGTATAAGGATGCAGATCGCAGCGGTATTCCAGGTTTTTAACTTCTGCAGCTCCGATATTAACAGGTTTCCAGGCTTTATTAAAGGTCTGTATCCAGATTATCATATCCTCCAATTGATCGCTGCGTCCCGTAAAGCTGCAAGAATTTCCAGCATATTCGATGCTGGTATCGAGTTGCCAGCCCTTACTGGTTTCAGGCACAAGGTCAGGATTTCCCATCGCCTCAGCATCTCCCTGCCAGTACAGACTATAAAATGAAGGCAGCGTGTAACCCCAGATTTTACCCATCGAGGTTTCCCATCTGAAGAGATTTTCATAAGTAATACCGGTGAATATACTTCCTCCTGTCTCAGGCGAAAAATCTGAAGCATCATCATAACGGGCATTCACTTTCAGCCATGGCTCAAAGTCAGCAATTTTTGTATGCAGCATTGATACCCCGAATGATGCTGGAGAATTCCTTTTTAGTTCCGATATGGAATTAGCAGGATTGGTAGTCTCCTCATATTCATAGGTTTCTGATTTATATTCAGCTCCAATCTTGAAATTGACCCAGTCAGCCTGCCATTCAAGCACAGGACGGATACCATAAGTTTTCTTCCGGTTTATACCATATATATAATAAAGCAAAAAATTGTTGTATGGCTCTTGCAATCTGGTATTATCATAGATGGTTTTTTCCGCATGATACCAGAGATTTGTCTGAAAACGGAATTGATGAAATTGATGTTGCCAGCTTGATTGTAACTTCCAGAGCTTGCCGGTCATTCGTGCCTTATAATAAAGTTCCGGATTATTGATCGCTCCCGGCAACATCCGAAAGAAATCAGTATAATAAATTTTAATATCCCAGTCGCAAGAACTTGTACGATATTTGAGTGCAGTAGATAGATCAAGCTGTCGAAATGAATTATTCTCTCGTTTAAGCATCTCGTCTTCTTCCTGCCAGCTTTCAGGTGCTGGAAATGAGAAATCATTTTCCGCCTGCTGATAATTTAGATTGAATTGTGCCAATACCTGCTTATATGTCTTGTTGTAATTCATTTCCGCGGCGTAATGTTCAAATGAACCATAGCTTAGCTGCAACTTGGCTCCCTTGTTTTTCTCTGGAGCTTTTGTTATCAGGTTGATTGCCGTACCCATTGCTCCTGTCGAAGATAGTATTTCTATTTCTGCTATCAGACCAATCGGTATACGCGTTAGGTCAAATTCTTCTCCTGGATTATTAAGCGGAATACCGTCCAGCATAACCAGTGTATGCCGGCTGTCATAACCCGGCACCTGCAAGGTCTGAGAAGAACCTGCCGTTCGCGTGCCCGAAAGCTGTAAACCGCTCTCGGCTGCTATATATCCGGCAATTGACCCAATCTGTGATTTATTGCTGTTATCAATAATTATTTTGCGGATATTGCCCTCATCCACATTTCTGGCTGCTGTTACATTTTTTCCGGAAATAGAAATAACTGTGCCCCGCAATTGAAGAGAAGCAGGAACGTCTTCAACCGCCAGAATAATATCCTGAAATCCCAGTTTATGAAATAATACTGTATCCTGCTCTGTCACACTCAACCTGTATTCCCCTCTTTCTCCCGTCAAACAGTAATCATTATTGCTTTTCACCAGCACCTGTTCTATTGCCATCCCCGAAGAATCCTTCACATAACCAGAAATTTGCCAATCAGCTCTGACCTGATAATAGAAAAACAAAAAGAATAAAACTATTACAACAAACCTAAAAGCTAAGTCAGGAGTTTTGGACAGCCGCATGGGATTTGGGGCTGGGCTGGACAAGACTTCTGGACAACAGTTTAAAACTACAGGTTTCCAATAGTCGTCCAAAAGTCTTGTCCAGAAATACCGTTCAAAACTCTTGTTCTCCTCTCTCTTCTCACTTCTCACTATAAACCAGATTTGGCTGTCCACTCACCGGATTAGTGATCACGCTGATATGATGTTCAAAAACTTCAGATAGCGACTCTTCCGTGATCACTTCCTTAGGATCACCCTGGCTGACTATCTTTCCCTTTTTCATCAGGATCACCTGCGAGCAGTATTCTACTGCCAGATTGATATTATGCGAAACGAGAATTATTGTCTTGTTCCGATCACGGTTGATCTCACTGAGCAACTGCATGATGCTGATTGCATGATTAACGTCCAGGCTGGCAAAGGCTTCATCCATCAATAATATCGGAGTCTCCTGCACCAGCGCCCGGGCTATTGCCACTCGCTGCTGTTCACCGCCAGAAAGCTCACTGAAATTCTTTTCAGCAAATTCCAGCAGTTCAAGTTCGTTCAGCACTGTATTCACCTTATCATAGTCTTCTTTCCGGTAACCGCCCAGATATGATAAATAGGGAAACCTACCCATCAGCACAAGTTCCTGTACCTGATACTCGAATTGAAGCTGAAAATTCTGTGGGATCAGGGCAATCTCACGGGCAAGCTGATTTTTACTGTAATCCTTCATTAGCCTGCCGTTAATTTCTATACTCCCTGATTCCGCCTGCAGATAGCCACTCAGGCATTTCAACAGCGTCGTCTTGCCTGCTCCATTTGGTCCCAGGAGTGCCGTCTGACTGCCCGGTTCTAAGTACAGGTTAATGTCATGCAAGACCATCCCGCCATGATAGCCAGCAGTTAATCCTGATATTTTTATCATTTATTCCTCATTCTGCTTGACCGCAGAAACCATTTTTAAGAAAAAGGTTGCGAACTCCTACTAATTAAGTATGTTATTGTAAGGAGCTGAAAAATGTATATATCTACGAAGACCGGATATGCTTTGAGAGCGATGATCGAACTGGCACTTACAGGCGATGAAGAGCCATTGTCCATCGCCGAACTGGCTGTGCGTCAGCAACTGCCTTCCAAGTATCTGGAGCATCTCTTTAGTTTATTAAAAAAAACGCAACTGGTGAAAAGCAGAAAAGGAACTCATGGAGGCTACCTGCTGGCACGCCCGGCTAAATTGATAACGCTTCAGGACGTGATGAGTGCCGTGGAAGAATCCCGCGATTACAGCTATTGCCGTCATGACCATATCGGGAAAGACTACTGCCAAGGTACAAACTGTCATCTTCGAAGTTTCTGGGATGCTATCGGGCATGATCTGGAAACCTATTTCTCTGGAATTAGTATTGAAGAAATAATAGAAAAACATATAAAGGGGAGATAATGAAACGCATTTATTTGAATAACTGCCTCACAAGTCAGCCGGCACTTGAAGTAATTGATGCCATGCTGCCGTATCTAAAAGAAAAATTCAGTTTTCCCGAAAACTTTATCACCCCCGGCACAGAACGCAGCCGGGAACTTGAGCAATTCAAATTTATCGTAGCAGGCTCTCTAAATGCACCACCTGCTGGTCTGCACTTCACCAACAGCGGTACGGATGCCAATAATCTGGCAATCAAGGGCTATCTTTCCGCCAATTCTGACAGGGGACAGCACCTTATCTGCTCAATTGTGGATTATCCTGATATTCTCACCAATGCCGCCTATTTTGAAGACCTTGGCTTTGAGGTCAGTTATCTCGGTTGTGATGAAGACGGCGTTGTTGATCTGGAAGAACTCAAGCAGGAATTACGTCCCGACACCATCCTGGTGATGATCACACATGCAAATCACACAGTTGGCACGCTTCAGGACATCAAAGAAATCAAAAAGATCATAGATGAATCAGAGTCCAAAGCTGCCCTCTTCGTTGATGCCTGCCAGAGTTATGGCAGAGTTCCGATTGACGTTATCGAAATGGGCGTTGACCTGCTAAGCATAAGTGCTCACAAAATCCATGGACCTCAGGGTATTGGCGCACTTTATATTAAGCCGGGAACTTCTGTTGCTATCACCAGGCATGGTATAAACCGAATTGATCCTTTGTCAACAGGAGCTATTTCGCTGGCTAATATCGCCGGCTTTGCCAAAGCTGTGGAACTGGCATTTGATAATTTCCAGGAAAACGTGGATTATATCCGCAACCTTTCCCGTTACCTTTTTGAAAGCATCGAAAAAAGAATTCCCTATACTATGCTCAATGGTGCCTTCTGTGATAATCGTGCCCCGCATAACGTTAATGTTTCCTTTGATTTCATCGAAGGCGAAGCGATCATGATGATGCTTGATCAATATGGCATCAGTGTTGCCACCGGCAGTGCCTGCTTCTCCGAAGGTCTCCAGGCAAACTACGTGATGATGGCTCTCGGTCGTAACCACGAGCAAAGTCACAGTTCCATGAAATTCACCTGCAGCAGATATAACACTATGGAAGAAATTGACTATGTGGTTGATAAACTGGAGGAAGTTGTAAAGGAATTACGCCGTCGAAGTCCACTTTATGACGATTTTATAAATACAAAATAATTTTTAGGAGTAATCATGCAGTATTCACAAAAAGTTCTCGATCATTTTATGAAACCCCACAACCTCGGTAAGCTGGAAATAGCCAATGCCGAAGCTACTGAAGGAAGTCCCGCCTGTGGTGATCAGGTCTCCATCTGGCTCAAGGTCAATGAAGATACGCAGATCATAGAAGATATTAGCTTCCTCTCCTACGGTTGCGCCTCAAATATCGCCACTGCCTCCATTATCACCGATATGGCAAAAGGTAAATCCATCGCCGAAGCCAAAGCTATTTCCTGGAAAGAAGCTGCTGAAGAACTCGATGGTCTTCCGCCCGTTAAAATGCACTGCTCCGTTCTGGCTGTGGACACGCTCCGCAAGGCAATCAAAAATTATGAAATTGCCCATCACATGATCAAAGTTGATAAAAGTGCACTCAATAAGGAAATGGTGCTGGCTGTACTTTCCAAGATACTTTATCCCAAAGTCGGCAAAGACCTGATCTCACTCAAGATGGTGAAATACGCCGCTGTTTCCGACAAGGGTGTTGTTACTGTTGACCTGGAAATCCCCAAATTCGACCAATTCCGCGATAATCTCGCCGACGAGATCAAAGAGCATATTTACAAACTCCCCGGAGTCAGCGACATTATTATCAATATGTAGAATTTATTTCACGGTATTCCGGTCTCACTATATATAATTATAAAGAACTGATGCCTCCTGCGGGAGGCATTTTTATTTTTTCCGCCAAAGCAGATAGATAAATACAGGACAGCCAATGAAGGACGTGATTATCCCCACCGGCAATTCGATCACTGCCAGGTGCATGGCAATAAAATCACAAATCAGCAGAAATACCGCACCAAATATTCCGGCATAAAAAATACTCCCTGATTTGTTGCCTTTCCAGATCATTCGCACCAGGTGTGGCACTATCAAACCCACAAACCCGATGATTCCCGAAAAAGCTACTGTCAATCCCGTCAGCAGCGAACAGACTACAAATATCTGCACGCGGTAACGCCGCACGTTTATCCCCAGACTCGATGCCACCATATCTCCCGTTGAGAGCACCAGTAATCGTCGTCCCTGCAAAAATAACCAGCTTAGCAGCAGCACCAGTATCACGCTGATCCCCACAAATATCCGCCATTCCGTATTACTGAAAATATGTCCCAGATTGCCCATCAACACGTTGATGATATTGCCGATATCGTTCTGATTAAGATACATCACCAGCGAGATGATCGAAGAGAGGAACATCCCCACGATGATACCCGCCAGCAGCAGTCTTGTAGTATTGAATATCCCGCCGCTCCGTGCCAGCCAGTAAACCGTGAACATTGCCGCCAGCGCTCCCAGGAATCCGAATAGCGGGATCAAGAAAAATAATCCCGCTGCCCCCGCTAAAATACTCGCCAGCGCTGCCCCGGAACTCACACCCAATATATATGGCTCTGCCAGCGGATTATTCAGCAGTAACTGAAAAGCAAATCCGGCACTGCCCAGCACCATCCCCGTCAGAATTGTCAGCAGCAATCGTGGAAATCGCAAATGCTCCACCACATAACCGCTCGCTGCTCCAAAAACAAGATAAACATACACTACCAGAGCCAGCACTAGCAATAGCAGTCCGCTGCGCCAGTATTTAGTCATCTACACCCTCGATCAGCTTACGTAAAATTCTCACTCCTTCCAGTGAACGCGGTGTCGCCCTCAACAATAGATCAGGATCTATATCTTCACTTG
>CAZAHZ010000160.1:0-7889 GCA_964485055.1 uncultured Candidatus Cloacimonadota bacterium | reverse complement strand
TTCCTCTAAAGTAGATAATCTGAGGTTAAAAATATCAATCGCTCAGTTTAGGTATTACATATTTTTTGTATTCCCTATCATTTTATGCATCCTAACAAGCAAATTTATCCATTTAGGCATATATTCCCATGCTTTTTTTATATCTTTTAATTTTTCCTCTGCATGAACAATTCTTGTATTTCTAAAATCATAAACATCTTGGAGTAGATTATATAGGTCTCTCATTTCTCTTGAACTGAATTCGGAAATTACATCTTTCCATATTCCTCCTAATCTTTCTCTCAATTCAAGTGCGTAATGAAGTAAAAATATCAATAATCCAATTCTATTCATGAATCTCGCATATATAAGATTATCCATTAATAATTTACCTTTGCGATTTAACTTATTTCCTAAGCCTGAACTTATTGTACTATATGATGGATAAAAGTAATCATTAATATCTTCTGGTTGTTTTGGTATTTTATCATTAAGTTGTTTCACTATTATTTTTAATGAGTATTTTTCAAGCGGAAGTAGTAATGGCTGAAATGCAAATGAAAACTCATCCATATTGGTTTCCTCAGCATAAACTAATAACTGAGAAGCCTGCATCACTGAAGCTTTCAATTCTTGCGGTATTATCTCCAATTTACATAAGTCTAATATCTTTTCTTCTAAAGCTTCTTTCTGATTTTCATCTTCTAACTTATCGAAATCTATTGTAATTTGAGCTTTCTCTTTCTCACTCAGTAAGGCAACAAGAGAAGGTTTACATTCTCTAAATAATTCCTCAATGCTATTTGCTCTACTTTTTTGTAAAATATTATATGGTATATATAGATATTCCCATTGATTCTCCCCTTTAGATGCTGTTTTACACCATTCAACCGCCGATCTTGCCTTTAATGGTACATCTAAATCTACTCTTCCTTTCAATTCGCACAAATATATAGTTCCATCATTTACTTTTACCATAAAATCAGGAACATATATTCCCCTATGATTATTGGACTTAATATAATCTATATAAATCTTTTGAGGTCCTGCATTCTTAGCAAATGCTGTCACATCTTCATAATGATCACAGTTTATAGCAAATTCTTTTTCTGTATTTCTGTCACATGGAACTAAATTAAACATAGTCCGTAAACATTTTATTACCGGCTTTGTATCTGACTTAGTAACTTGATATGGTTTCCAATCAGATATTTTTCTATAACTTTTACTGATTTCCCTTTTTTTCTCAATAATGGTTTTTTCTTGAAGAATAGTAGTAAATATACCAAAGATATAATTTTGTACATCTTCATCCATCATTCTATGGTCTATTTCTCCACTGTATATATCAACTTTCCTCTCAAATAAATCTTCTGATATAAATTTACTCAATAGCGGATTTAATATATTTTGATAGCCTATGATATTGCATTCCTGAGCTATTTGTCTGGAATATAGTTGTAAAGCAGACCAGGCATTTTTCATTAAACCCATATCCAATTCCAGTTTCTCAATTATCTCATTTGTGAAAAGAAGCCTTCCGGTATATTCTATCTTTATATCTTTTTTTTCTCCCAGTGGCAATTTTCCGTAATCTCTTGCTAAGGCTAATATCTCAGCATAATCTATTTCCTCAATCTTTTTTAGGTTATCCACACTTTCGCTGATATGAGGGATTTCTATTTCATACTTATCTACATCTTTATTTTCTCTATCTACAAAAATTGATACTGTCTGTCTTAATCTGTCCTCATCCTGAATAACACATATATCTACACCTTCCAGCTCTAATTCCTGCTCATAAAGCTTTCTAAATGCTTCATGCTCTATCACTGTTACTGTCTCAGGTATTTCACTACCCGGTGACATAAGCCTTAATCCTCTTCCTAAAGTCTGCTCAGGCAATATCCCTGATTTAGCAGAATAAGCTCTTAATGGTATTATTGTTGTAACATTGCGGATATCCCAACCCTCTCTCAACATCAAAACTGAGACAATACACCTATACTTGCTGTCTTTACTATCAAGATTGCGTGACATCTCTCTAAGTGCCTTTAAATCATCATCCTTTAAATTCTTTTCATTTGTAATAAATTCCTTGTAAGTTTTGCCACCTCTAATAACTGTTTTTACTTTTCCAGTTAAATTTGTATGTAAATTAAGCACTCTTCCTTTCAAAAGAGGATATTTATCACTATCCAAATACTTTGCTATCTCATCTGCTGCTTTAGTATTTTCTGTCATTACAAATAATATTGGTTTACTAACTTTATTCCATTGATTATATGATTCCTCATATCTGTTGTAACCAATGTCAAGATGTAACCGGTATTTTTGTTCAACTGGTGCACTAATATCTATGAATTGGTTTAGTCTTTTAGATTCTCCCATTACAGGAACTTTTACTATTCCAGCATCCACTGCTTCACCAAGTGGAAAGTCACAAATTATATGCCTGAATAGGTCGCCATTATTATGTTTTGGTGTTGCCGTAAAATCCAATTGCAGCAATATTCCTTTATTACCTTTTTCCTTTAGCTCCTTGTTCATTGATTCCAATACACTGTTCCAGGCATTTTCATCATCATGAAGATGATGGGCTTCATCGTTCAATACCATCAAACTCTCATTATTACTTAATCTTTCTCTTAAATATGCTAATGTTTCTAATGCTTTGTCTCTATTTACTTTAGGTCCTAATATTGTATATTCTTCTTCATTTTCCCTATTTCTTTGATCATATAATCTGTGAATATTTGTAAGATATATTGTACCCCTTCTGGCAGAACCACCTGCTTCATCCTGAAGTATTACTTGAACCTGAAAATCACTCTTCCATTCATCAGGTACTAAAGGATCATTAAAAAATATCTTGCAGTTCTCAAAGTCATCTTTCAACCTTTCATAAACTGTCAGATTAGGTGCAATTAGCAGGAAATTCTTTGCCATATCTTCATTTTCTTCATATATTCGGTTAAAATAACTCCACACTATTGCTAACGACATTACTTTAGTTTTTCCACCCCCAGTTGCGATTTTACAACAGTTCCTCGACCACCTGTCTTTTTCTGGTAATATCCCATCAGCTATATCATCATATAAGCCATTTCCAAATTCTTTTAATAATCCCCCCACATTTCTTATTTCTCGCATCTCATATAAATATATTATTGTTTCAATAGCTTCCCTCTGCGCCCAGTAATAACAGAAAACTGTCTCCTGACCATCTTCACTTTTTATTATATGCTCAGTATTAAACCAGTAATCCAATAAGTATTTACTTGTTACAGATACTCCAGAATACCCGGATTTACGCCAGTCATCTACATCTGATCTGATCCCCCTAACCAGATGACACTGACTGGGTCTTCTACCAGGTTCAATCTTAGCTCCTTCGCCCTCTCCTCCAGGTCTTCTGTGTTTATCAGGTTTCTCCCAACTCTTAAATAATGGCTGTAATGCTTCCAGGTTTCTTTCCGTTATTATTGTTGCCATAATTAACCCTCCACTTCAAGCACCGTTGATGTATCTATTCCAAATACGTCTATTACCTTCACGCATATCTTATACTTCTTCCCTTTTTCATAACTTTTCCAGCCCATCTCTGATCTGGTTTTTAGTTTTCTGTTTTTTCTTGTCCGGAAATCCTGCCATCGATGCTCAAAAGCTCCATTCTCATCATAATCAAAATCTACTGACCAGAAATCTATAAAATCAAAGGGTGAATTTACCACTCTTTCCTGCAGTTCCTTGATCTCTTTCTCTGGAGCTTCCACCAATGATGGGATAAAGTCTTTTAATTCTACATCAAAAGTTTTACTTTTTTCATTTATAACAACTTCAGCTTCCAAATATCCAGCCTCAAAAAATTGACATTCATTCCGGTTGGATTCCATTATCTCACGTGGTATATAGATAAGTTTAATTTTAATTCCATTTTCTGCCTCTAATGCTCTTTTATGTCTGTCCATATCCATCTCAAACTCCCAGGCAAGGCAGTGCAATTCTTTTCCTCCCATAGCTTTTGCTGCTTTTAATACTCCTTCAAGCTCTTCCAAACTGAATATACTGTCTATGTTATCTACATGTACAAGCTTACCTGCTTTCTTACCGTGGATTTTTTCACTTGGACTACTATTAATTTCAATAGCCTTGTAGAACTTTAATACTGTCTTTCTGTGTTCTTCATCTGCATTTTTTAACTTCTCTTTCTGCCACCACTGCCTTTCATACCTGCCAAGATTATAAATATCAAATGGACGATAACTCATCCCGGATTCTTTCAATTCTCTTTGAACTTCTAATAATCTTTTTCTGGAAGTGTGGATTGCATATTTTCCTAAATCTACTCCTATCCACTTTCTTCCTAATTTCTCTGCTACAGCCAAGGTCGTCCCTGACCCGCAAAAGAAATCTGCTACTATACTATCGGTATCTGATGATGCTAATATTATCCTTTCCAATAAAGCTTCTGGTTTTTGGGTTGGATAATCTTCTTTTTCCTTGGCCATAGCATTTATTGTTGCGACATACCAAGTATCTGAAGGCAATACTTTATCTGAAGATATTTCTGAGGATTCACTTTTTGTTGTTACCATAGCTCCATTATAATTTAACCTATTTTTTGAACCTTCTGTCATTAAATTATGATCATCAAGTACAGCTTTGTAATTAAAAATCCAATCTTCTGTTTTGCTATAAAATAATATAGTGTCGTGTTTATTATTCCATTGCTTTTTCCCTCTTCCACCCCATAGATACCACCATACAATTTCATTTCTGAAATTCTTTTTGCCAAAAATATTATCCAAAATGATGCGTAGATAGGCATTTAATCTTGTATCGCAATGTAAATATATAGATCCTTTTTCACTAAGCAAATCCTTCATTAATGTTAATCTACCATATAACATATTTAGATATGAATCTGTTCCCATACCCCACATATCTCTATATGCCACAGCTTCAATAATTGATTGTTCTTTTTGTAATTTCTCCTCTTTATCACCCATATTAATTTTCATTTTAAAATCAGCACCTACATCAAAAGGAGGATCTATATAAATTAAATCAATTTTTCCTCGATATTCTTCCAGTAAAGTTGCTATAATAAGCTTATTATCTCCCCAGATAAGTTTATTTCGAAAACTATCTGAATGGTGCTTCTCAGAATAATCAGCTTCGTCAAAAATCATGCTAAGCTGACCACCTAAAACTTTATCATTGTCCATTGGTGCATCAACAGTTTCAATTTTTTGTAATGGTAAATTTGATTTTGGCAAAGAAATCTCTCTTCTTCTGCCATATTCATCATATTTTCCGTCCCAGATCAATTCAGTCTTTATTTTAGAAAGCGGGTGTGGATTATCTGGTCCCCAATCTTTATTACTCATTTTCTTTTTCTCCCTTTTCCACCAGTACCGTAAGGTGATCTATTGTGTGGCTCTAATGAAATGCCATTTTTAGACGCTTGACTTATAACTCCCCCTACTGTTCTCTCCAGTTTCATTGCTATTAACCTTGTAGGTGTATTTCCTTTAGCAAGTTTTTTTAGTTTGTCCTTTTCTTCCTTTGTCCAACTCTTCCCCTTTTTTTCATTAGCCATAATTCCTCCTAATTTTATATTTTTATCTATTTACAATTATTTTATATTATTATAAATTTAACATGCCATAAAAATATTTTAATCCCTCCGTGATAATTGCTGGTGCTGTTGCTAATCCAATTTTCCATATTCCTGATGATGCTTTTATTATCATATTACCAATCCATTCTTTTACTTTAGGTCCAAATTCATTATTAATAATATTTCCATCAATTTCAATTGCTGATTTAATTTCTTCAAGATTGTCTTCAGGAACTTTATGATCTCTAAAATATTCTAATAGTGTATCGATATCATTTTCTTTAATACTGGTCATTTTCTGTGTTATATTCTCTCCAGCAGCAACAATATTATTATTCCCCATTATATTGATTTGAAAAGATTTCTCCATAATCCCTTTCTTTTCTCTTATGTCAGTTTTATCATCAATTTTTATATCAGATTCATCTAATTCTATCATAAAGTCTAATAATTTATTCTTAACATTATCTAATATTCCATTTATCATACCTTTTGTTATTAATTTCCAAGCTGATACTAATATCATTCCTTCTGTCATTATAGGTTTTTCTCTACACAACAACACATGCTCTTGAGGCCAAGGGAGTTGAAATGATGTACCTCCATCTTCAATCATACTTTCAAGTTGACTAATTGGATATACTATAAATAATTTTTGAGAATTCTCCTTAATTCTATCAGGTAAATTAAATGAAGGTAATTGAATATTTTGTACCTGAGAGTTAAATGGCCCCCAAAAAGTTCCATAACTGTAAGTTGTTGCATTTCTATATTCTGGTAATTCATCTTCTTCAGAATACCCCTCTAATTCCAACTTCGTCCATTTCTTTAATTCTTCTAGTTCCAATATAGATGCTAATATTTTCGCTTTACGGAGAATATTTGATAATTTAGCGTCATCATTGATCAAATCATTTATTATTTCTTTAATACTAACCACCATTCCTCCTTAACAGTAATAAAACACTATTTATTTCAAATGTCATAAGACTAAATTAACAATTTTTTTGGCAAGTTTTTTTATCAGAAAATTATGAATAGTAAAAAGATATCGAATAGTTATATTGTATGAATGGGATTTTTCTTCTATAAAACTTCTTAAATAATACAAAAAAGGGGGCAACGTGTAACGCTTGCCCCCTTACTCATACTGATTTTGATTTATATCCATTCCAGTCTCAGTTTCAGTTTATTTTCCATATTCTCTATTTCCATTGTCCATATCACCATCAGTATTTCTTTAATTCTAATGAGGTCTAACATTTTAATTTTCATCCTTCCTTTTTTGTTCCATTATTTAAATCTCTTCTGTCTGAAACTTTTCTTTCTTCTTTGTCCACCGGGTTTCATTGTCTTGTCCTCGGAAATATTATCGCCACTCTTTATGAACTTGATCAATTCTTCCTTGCTAATATAGATTTTCCTTCTTGGTCTATGCACTTTGATCAATCCGTTCTGTACGTAACTATACAGCGTCCTCAGCGATATTCCCAGATATTCTGCCGCTTCTTCGGCTTTTAGGTATTCCTTCTGAAAGTTCATTAGGTATCCTCATAAATAACTTTACCAACCCTTTGATTGCTTCCAGTATGGCGGTGAACCCAAAGGATTGTCTAAGGTTCACTCTTTCTATTCCACGTAGCAACTTTCCACATTTTCTACTCCTTGTAATTTTTTGTTACTAGCCTGCTTCACGACTGTCACCACATAATTATATCCTCCTTTCTTATTCCTGCTTACATTTTATTTCATACATATCAATTCTGTCAAACATTATTTTTATTAAACTGCTTTATCAACAAATATATTCATTTACATCGTTCTATTTTATCTGACACTATTTCCCCTTAACTTCCTTATTTACTATATGTTACTAATATATTACTTTTCCCCGGATTATTCATCCCAAATTACCGATCACCATTCCCATTTTCTCCCCGTCGCTAAGTCGCCCCGTCTCTAAGTCTCTTAGTCGCTAAATCTCCCCGTCTCTAAATCGCTAAGTCGCTCCCTCCCTCCCTCCCTCACTCCCTCGTTCCCTCTCCCCCTCTCCCCCTCACCCCTTCTCCCAGTCGCTAAGTCGTAGAGTTCGTGTGGTTAGCGTGGTTCGTGGTAAAAAATACTCTTTTCTTTCTTTAATTTTGTTCTAACGTTTTTCATTATCAAAAACATTATAATTTTCATAACTGTCTTCATCCAACAAAATTCCCAATTTTTTCATGAATTATCACACATTACACTTCTATCTTATTATATATATTAATTTTCAATTTTCAATTTTCAA
>CAZAHZ010000159.1:0-7894 GCA_964485055.1 uncultured Candidatus Cloacimonadota bacterium | reverse complement strand
TGGTTACCAGTGATCGTGTCCTCGCCCCACCCGTGATTACACTGGCGGTGCAAGTTCACTTAGCGACAGTCTTGTTATCAATTCCGGGGAGATGGCAATGGGATTATATTTGCTTTGACAAAAATAAATAAATTATGAGGTTATATCAGGGAGAATGGATGATTATGAAAAGGCAATATATTATCAGGAAAATGCTTTACATTGAAGGGGTGTGGTTAAAAATTTAACATAAGATAGCTAAGATTATTGATGGAGGAAAAATGAGGCAGTTAATGCTGATTATAATAATGTTATTACCGCTGATGCTGGTGAGTGCAAATTATCAATTTGCGATGGAACTTTATCGGGATGGATTGTATGACGAAGCGATAATAGAATTTCAGAAAGTGATAGATCAGAATCCCACGAGTATCGAGGCAGAGGAATCTCTATTTCAGATAGGTGAGAGCTATCGAGAGCAGGAGAAATGGGTAGAAGCGGAGGAAGCTTATGCTCGTTTGATCAGGGCATATCCGGGCAGTGAAGAGCCAGACCGGTATCATTATTACCTGGGACTAATGCAGTATAACCAGAGGAAATATAAGGAAGCCAGCGGTGAATTTAATGACCTGATAGAGAATTATCCTAATTCGCAATACAGCCGTCAGGCTCTGGCAGTATATCTGGAGAGTTATTATAACATGGGGGATTATCAGAATACAATTTTGCAGGGAGAGCGATTAGTGCAGAATTACAGCAGCAGCGAGAATGTGCCTGATCTATTATTGCTGGTGGCACGAGCGAGTTTTGCAGGTGATAATGCAGAAAAGGGCAGGCAGATATTGAAGCAGATCAGTAAGGAATATCCTCAATCAGAGGCACGCTGGCAGGTGACAGGCTTGCAGATGGAGCTGCTGGAAAAGGAGAAAGGTTCGGCAGCAGTGATCATCGAACTGGAAAAGACATTGCAGGAAACAATCCCCAGGAAGTATGAAAAGATATTACGTCAAAAGCTGGTAAATCAATATAGAGCGACCGGAAATTATCAGAAAGCGATGCAGGAACTAGAATTGATGGTTGTAAAATTCAATAATGCAGATGATCTGGATGAAATAATCCTTCTTTATACGGATACAGCATTAGAATTACAGCAATACCGGAAAGTGATAGACAGCAGGGCGGATTTTACCAAAGTATTCAGGGAAAGTCCGCATAAGGGAGAATATGAACTGGATATAGCCCGGGGAAATTATTATCTGGGAAATTATGATGAAGCCCTGCAGGAAGTGGAAAAGATACTGGCATCAGAGCCGGATAAAGGATTATTGACCGACTGCAAATATCTTCAGGGAAAAATAGCGGAACAGGAGGGACGTTATCGAGATGCGATCCGCTTCTGGCAGGAAGTTTTGCCATATCAGCCAGATAACGCTCCGCAGATACTGATCAGCATTGGTGACATCTATCGGGAACGGTTCGCAGGATACAATTCTGCCATGAATTTTTACCGCCAGGTTTTGACAAATTATCCTGACCTGGAATTTCAGCAGGAAGCAATCTATAAGACATCGCTCTGTTATGAAGCCTTAGGCAATGATGAAGAAGCATTACGGCAATTAAGCAGCATCAGTGCCGAGGATGTTAGTGATGAGCAATTACGTCAACGGATAGAATTAAAGCGGGAATATATCAGGCGTTATCAGACGCAGGATTTTGAGAAAGGTTTTAAGGAATTATTGACTGCATTATCAGGCTATCTGGAGAATAATAACCGGGCAATCCTGCAGCAGCATTTAGCGGAGATACTGGCTTATGATCTCAAGGAATTTGAAAGTGGGTCAGAAATGCTGGAGGGAGACAGTCCGGAGATTAATTACCGCAAGGCATTGTTGTTATTAATGTTAGGTGAGAAATATAAGTTTGAGCAGCGGGATAATGAGCGGGATCAGGCTTTGCTGAACGTGAATGCTATTATCTTTAATTTTCAGGATGTGCTACCGGCTGACAGGAGTGAGGAACTAAAAATCAAAAAGCTGCTTGTTGCCAGTGGCAGAACTCCTGGGATCATTTCAATGCTTGAGAAATATATCAGGGATTATCCGGCAGGAGATGCGAGGAATGAATTTCTGCTGCAACTGGCAGAGGAATATGAAAGCAAATCCGACACTACGCAATTGATCAGTGTCTGGCAGCAACTGGAAACAGATAAACGCATTGAAACAGCAGAATATTATGCTGCCAAAATACATCTGGCAGAATATAATTATGCCGAAGGCAGAGAAGCGGAAGCTTTGGGATTATACAGGATTTCTGCGGGTTACATAAGCATTTCCCAGCCGAAAATCTGGTATCATTTTGCAAAGGTGGAACACAGTCTGGAAGGCAGTATGGACTCTCTGCAGCGTCTTCAATTCCTGGTAGATAATGTTACAGGCTTTAGATCATATTATGAAGCTTTGAGCTATCTGGCACAATCTTTCCGCCTGGCAGAAGAACCGGCAAAGGCGATACGCTATGCTTTATATATTCCGAATGAACGGCGGAGTGCAAAATTTTATCAAAATCTGGCAGATGACTATCTGGCTCTGGGAGATCAGCAAAAAGCCAAAGAAAGTTTGATGTATATTGAAGATAAAGATAATACAACGCTGATGAAACTGGCAGGTTTGCAGTATGATACCGGGGATTACAGCCTGGCACTTTACAGTTATGGAATTTTGCAGGAGAGAAAAGTAAGCAATCTGATCATTTATCAGCGTTCGGGTGACATAAATTATGACCAGGAGAATTTTCAGGAAGCGATTGGACACTATGATCGCTATCTGAAATCAGCAAAAGCGGAGGATGCCAATTATCTGCAGGTTGTCACCCGTAATATTGTCTGTCATTACATGATCAAGAACCGTCCCAAGGCTGAGGAATTACAGAAAACCTACAAGAAGATACTTAATGCAGAAAGTGAACATGAGATTGCTTTGGCAGAAGGTATATACTACACGGATATAGACAGCAAAAAAGCTGAGAAAGTATTTAATAACCTGTTAAAAGAAAAAGAGATAGAGCCAGATCAAATGATCAGAGCATATTTCTGGCGTGGAGTTCTTTATCTTAAGCAGAAGGAAGTGGCGAAGGCTAAGGAGGATTTCAGCACAGTAGCCAATGCCCGGAATGAGGATTTTGTCAATCAGGCGAAATTCAAGCTGGGACTGATCAATTTTTCCGAGAATAATTTTGAGGAAGCTCTGGATAACTATTATTATGTGATTGAGCACGATACTGAAGGTACATTAGCACTGGAGGCAGCCCAGAATTTCGCCAAAGTGTGCAAAACGATTGCGGAATGGGAAAAAGCGATAGCTGCTTATGAGATCATTCTCGCCAAATGGGGTGATCAGGGATTGCAGGGTCAGACGATTTTTGATATAGCTTTCTGTTATTATCGGGATAAAAGTTATGAAAAAGCAGTAAAGATGTTCCAGCAGGCACTGAGTGAACTTAAAGATCCTGAGTTACAGGCAGAAGCTCAATACTGGATAGGATTGTCATATTATGGCATGGAAGAATATGAGCAGGCAGTGACAGAATTGCTTAAAGTTGCGTATTCTTATGAATCGTATCAACAATGGGCAGCTTCGGCAGAATTACAGGCAGGCGATGCCTATCAGCGTCTGCAAAATCCCGCCAGAGCAAGACGTATCTATGAGCGGGTGAAGGAAAAATATGGAGCAAACAGTCAATGGGGCAAACTGGCACAACAGAAAATAAAAGAAATGTCATAAACTGAATGTGTGGATTATGGGCAAAAAAAGCAGACTGAAAAAAGAGCGGAAAAGTAAGGCGAAGATTATTCAATCGATAAATCTCCACACCTCATCACGTACTATTATCATTTATCTGGTGCTGCTGATCCTTGTAACAGGGATTGTATATTGGCGAAGTCTGGAAAACGATTTTGTCAACCTGGATGATAATGAACATGTATATGAAAATCCTAATATATTGAGTCTCCAGTGGTCAAATATCAAAGCAATGTTTACCGGAGTGCGGATGGGAAATTGGATACCATTGACGCAACTTTCCTATGCAATAGATCATTATTTCTGGGGTATGAATCCTTATGGTTTTCATCTCACCAATCTGATCCTGCATATCATCAATTTATTACTGGTTTTCTGGCTGATTTTTTTGTTAACCGGTAACGGGTCTCTTTCCTTTTTTTCTGCTCTCATCTTTGCTTTGCACCCTATGCACGTGGAATCCGTAGCGTGGATAACGGAGCGTAAGGATGTGCTTTATGCTTTGTTCTATCTATTTGCTATGATCTGCTGGATCATTGGCAGGCAGCGGAAAAGGAAAGTATATTTTTTGATCACTCTATTGATATATCTGCTGGCACTGACCGCAAAATCAATGGCTGTAACTCTGCCACTGCTATTAATTCTTTATGATGTATTTTATGAAAACAAGCAGTTGAAGAAAGTTATTGTTGATAAATTACCCTTTTTCATATTAGCTTTAGCAGTGGTGGTCATCACCTTACGGGCAACGTATTCCACAACCACACCCTTTGCGAAATTGAATATTATCGAAAGACTCCTGACGGCAAATTTTGCTTTCTGGTTTTATCCTTTTAAATTACTGATCCCTTTCAAACTCAGTGCTATTTATCCCTATCCTCAGGATATAAACCGAGCTATTCCACTTTATTATTATCTAATGCCGATTCTCACTGGTTTATTAGTTTGGCTGCTTGCCACTGTCAAAGGTCAAAGTAAAACCGTCTTCTGGTTCTGGTTCTATCTAATCACCATTTTACCAGTTCTGCATTTATTACCCTTAGCAGGAGGCTCGTTAACCTGCGATCGCTTTACTTATATTCCATCCATAGGGATATATATGATCCTGATGCTGTTAATCTGGCAAAAAATTAAACGGAAGTATGCCATTTATATATTTGTGATTTTAATAGCGTTTTACAGTGTTCTCAGTTGGCAGCGGATAAAGATCTGGCAGAATGGAGTAATTCTGCATACAAATATTATTGCCAGATACCCGGAGATAGAATTGCCCTGGATAAACAGGGGTAAAGCCTATAGTCAGCGGGGAGAACACGGAAAAGCCGTAGATGATTTCAGTCATGCTATTCAGGTTTCGCCTAATAGTGCCGATGCCTATAATAACCGCGGCAACGAATATGGTGACCTTAAGCAGTATGAAAAAGGCATAGAGGATTTGAATCAGTCAATTAAGTTGAGACCGCACTTCGTGGAAGCTTACAGTAACCGGGCACATTTGTTTATGTCAGTGGGGATGATGAAAGAAGCAGAAGACGATTTTAATAAAGCTCTGGAAATGAATTCTGATTATGCCGGAGGCTGGTATAACCGCGGTAACCTGTATCGCAAAACCGGGGATTTTGCCAAAGCTGTAGCCGATTACACTCAGGCACTGAAGCTGAAACCGGATATGGCAGATGCCTATAATAACCGCGGTACTGCCAGAACGATGAATGGTCAGAATCAGGAAGCAATAAGAGATTTTGACCTTGCCCTGCAACTGCAGCCGGATAATGTCAGTTTTCTTAATAACCGCGGAAATGCCTGGAAAGATCTCGATAAACCGGAAAAAGCACTTGCAGATTTCAACCAGGCGATCAGAATAGACCCGAATTATAGTAATGCCTATCATAATCGGGCAGTTGTCTATTATTCTCTGGACAGGATTGATGCTGCCAGAAATGACATCAAAAAGGTGAAAGAACTTGGTGGCTATATTAATCCGGCATTTGAGAAAGTGTTGTTTGAGCAAAGAGGGGAATGATGGAATATCAAAAAAACAGTAAATATTTTGCCATGGTTGCTGGAAGCCTGGAACAAATAGCAGCACTGGAGCTGGCAGAACTGGGAGCAACAGAAATTCAGACATTATACCGTGGAGTAAGTTTTAAGGCAGAGAAAGCGGATTTATACCGTATTTTGTATTCGACCCGCATCTGCACCCGGATTCTTGCTCCCTTGATCAGTTTTCAGAGCCATAATGAGAAATATTTATATAAAACAGCAGCTCAATTTGACTGGCAACAGATATTTAGTGTTAAGGACAGCTTTGGGATTATCAGCAATGTCGCTAACAGCAGGATCAAGAACTCACTATATGCCGGTCAGATTTTAAAAGATGCTATTTGCGATAAATTCCGCGAAAGCAGTGGAAACCGCCCTGACTACGACCAAAAAAATCCCGTCGTAAGACTTAGTCTGCACGTAAATGAAAACTGGGTTAATATCAGTCTTGATCTGGGTGGAGAACCGCTTCATAAACGGGGCTACCGCCTGGAAACAGTGCTGGCTCCCCTGCAGGAAACTCTGGCTGCTGCCATTATCAGAGTAACACAATGGCAGGGCGATCAAGTGCTCTATGATCCTTTCTGCGGGTCAGGCACACTGCTCGAAGAAGCTATGATGCACTATTGCCGCATTCCTGCCGGTTACCTGCGACAAAAATGGGGCATAGACAAGTTACCCGATTTTGACGCTAATTTGTGGCTGCTGACCCAGAGAGAAGCAAAAGGAAAAATCCGCGATCTTCCTCCATATCTGATCGCTGGAAGTGATATAAATCCCGATAATGTCAGGATCGCCTGCAAAAATCTCAATGTGTTCCAGCAGGGATTCAATATTAAGCTGCAAAAATCTGATTTCCGGAATTTACCTGAAATGGAAAATATGACCATTGTTTGCAATACACCTTACGGCAAAAGACTGCAAAAAGAGGAAATTGATAAACTGTTGCAGGATCTGGGTGATTTCCTCAAGCAGAATTGTCAATCCTGCCGTGCTTATATATTAGTGGGAGACAAAGAATTCGCCAGCTCGCTCAGATTGCGGACAAAGATGAATAAACTCCTCAAAAACGGTGATATTGAAAGCAGATTATTACGGATAGACCTATATTAACATCAGGTTTTCAGTTTATTTATTTTTATGCCGTTATTGTTTATTATCAATCTGCTTTATTAATTTCAATCCTGAATTCTGCTCCCTCATCAACATTCCGCACAGATAGTCGTCCCTGAAAATGTTCTGCAATGATCATTTTGGACATATACAACCTGCATTCCCAATAACCATAACGATGAAAACACTGTAAAAGTTAATAATATATAGCAGAGATGGGAGACGGGAGAAAGTTTGAAGGTTTGAGGGAATGAGGGAGCGAGGAAATGAAGGAGAACTGGACTGATTGACTGATTGACTTCTTGAAGACTTGAAGAGGGAATTGTACTTCTTTGCACAAGGTTATGGGGTATCTTCGGTTAATGGTTAATGGTTAGTAGTTAATTATTGTTAAATTTCGTTAATTGTTGTTAAATGTGTCCATAGTACTCGAAAAGTGTACCATTATTTCGGTTGAAAAGTGTACCACCGAAATAAGGAGTAGTATTATGGAGAAATTATTCTTTGTGTTTTTATTATTGAAAATTATTTTGGCTTTGGAAGGAGCAGGTACTGCGACTGGAAAAGCCAAAATAATTTTCTGCAAAATTTTTCATCCCTATCGGAATCCGGAATACTTTATTTTAAAATCCGGTAACTCCTTCACAATTTGTAAAGGAGGAATGAACTACCCCGGGGCAAGCCCCGAAGTATCATAAGGAAAGTGTGTGAATGAAAACCCAGGTTTTCAAACTTTCCTATTTACCCCGACGCAGAGCGTCGAGGAATTCTTTTGATTAAACAGGTTCAGGAGTACCTGAGTAAATTCATCCGGCATGGGTAAACATCTACAAAATTCAATCCCCGTGGTACACCAAATGGTGCTGCTGCAATATAAGGTGTTGAGAGGTCTGCAGCCTTCTGATGTTAGCCCATCTTTCATTTTAAATCTGCTAACTTACTGATATATATCACAGTTCATT